>NZ_JANDMF010000052.1:0-39584 GCF_031626875.1 Clostridium sp. SHJSY1 | reverse complement strand
AAAAACTAAACCGAATCTATCTTTGAAGGGAATAGTTGAATAAATCCTATCAAAATAAATTCGGTGAATAATTTAGGATAAGATAATAATATGTTTATTCAAAAATCTTATTTATTAATGAGGTTGATTTATATGAAAGCAATCACATTTCAAGCAGTCCGTAAAGGTGTGACAATATCTGTAGTAGGTGTATATGGAGCTAGTAGATATAATAACTCACAGAATATGGGGTTTGTGTAGCAATGGAAACAAAAACGCCCTTAAGGCTGTAATTATATGGAAATAGCTAATCTATAACCTTATTTATTCTAAAATTACAGATTAGCTAGTATTTTTTATTTGTTGTATTTAAGATTCTTCATCAATACCATTTATAAACTTTCATTCATTTCAATATTTATTTTTCTGCGTTCCTTTACAGCAATTCTTGACCATATGAAGAAAACAGTACCAAGTATAAACCAACTTAATATGATTACCCATTCATACGGCCACACGAGAGCGGCAGGAGCCCCTGGCAAGTATAAGAAGATCATAGCACCTGTTAACAGGATTGCAATAATACCAACCAGCTTTCCATACTTTACAGTATAAGGTCTTTCCATATCTGGTTCTTTATATCTTAATACCAAGAAGGACACTCCAACCATTAAATAGGTAAAAACAATTGTTAATCCGCCTGCGTCAACTAACCAAACTAGCATTTGTCTTCCGAACAGTGGTGCAATAGAAGATACTAAACCAATTAATAATACTGTATTCGTTGGTGTTTTATATTTTGGATGAAGCTTACTCAAAAATTTAGGGAGCATGCCTGAGTGTGCCATTGAATACATGCACCTACTTCCTCCCACTAAGAAAGAGTTCCAACTTGCTAAAATACCTCCAATACCACTGATAATAAGTACATTGGATGCTATGCTACTATTGAAAAATACTGCTTTCATCGCATCGGCAGTAACTAAAGCTGACCCTTCAATACCTGCTGAATTAAGTGATAAGGATACCCCATAAATAATCATTATGTACCAGAAAACTGCCATAATAACCGATAGAATTAAAATTCTGCCGATAGATTTAAATGGTAAATTAATTTCTTCTGCAGCCTGGGGAATTACATCGAAGCCAACAAACATAAAGGGTGTCATTACCAAAACTGCAAATATGCCCTTTGATCCTCCTACAAACAGTGAATCAATATTTGCAGTACTGCCATTTACCAACGAACCTGCAAAGAAGCTTAAACCAACAATGACTATTAGTAGAGTTAATAAGCCTCGCAGAAAAGCCGCTGTCTTACCCCCAAAATAATTGATAACTGTTATAATTAATGACATTCCAATGCCTGATATTAACCCGGTAAGGTAAACATCACATCCCGCTACAGAATACAGATATATTTGTTTATAAGCAGGAAATATATATTCTAATACGGTTGGAAATGCTACTGCTTCAAAGGCAACTACAGAAATATAACCTAAAATATTGGACCATGTACAAATAAAAGAGGCATTAAAACCAAGTGCTCTGTGGCTAAATACATGTACACCACCGCATTTAGGCATTGCTGCTGTAAGTTCAGCATAGGTAAGTCCAACAAATAAAACCATAATACCACCTAGCAAAAAGGCAATTATTGCACCTAAGGTTCCAGCCGTTTCAATCCAGCTGCCGGAAAGTATAACCCATCCCCACCCAACCATTGCCCCAAAAGCTAAAGCCAGGACATCTTTTTTAGATAAAACCTTTGAAAACTTTTTTTCATCATCCATGTATAAATCCTCCCATTTTATAAGCTTTGCTTATAAATCCTTTTTCAGCTTAATAAAAAAATCATGTATTTACAATTACTCATTTAATATATCCAACTTTTCGCATATATTTAATAATATTATAAATATAATCTTCGTTTATCTCAGGCAATTCAAGTCCTATTTGATTAAGAAAATCCACTGTTATATCACATTTAAAATTTGCCTGTTTTTTTCCTTCCAGTTCCTTTTCATAATTCAGATGACTAACTATTCCACTTATAGATTCATTGTTACTATTTTTTTCTAGGAATTTTTGAAAAAATTCATTTTCAACAGATTCAATTTTGAAACCTTGCATTCTAATTAAATCCAGTACTTCAGAAAAAAGTCTCTTTTTATTATTCATTATGTGAAATACCTTGCTATTTGAATCGGTTAACAATGACAGTTCAATAATAGATCTGCTACAAAAATCTATAGGAGTCATTTCAAACATTCTCTCTTCCAAAAATTTTGGAACAACTCCTATTTCAATAATTGATTTTAGTGCATTGTAATAACTATTTTCACTTATATTTTTCTGAAAATAGCCATCAAAATATCTACCACATATATTTCCAACTCTAAATATAGAAGCTTTATTTCCCTGATTTATTGCTTTAATCACTAGATTTTCCGCATCAAATTTGCTATGGGAGTAAACATTATAGGTATAGTCTTGTCCAACATAGAAGTCATTTTCAGTAAAATCAATACTTTCATTGCTATCAATTGGTCCTTCGGATACTGCTATTGAAGATATATGGCTAAGCTTACAGTTAAATTTCATTATAAATCTCAACACTTCTTCGGTACTTTTTACATTTGCTTTTTCGAAAAAAGAGTATTCGCCATAATGTTTCACCGTTGCTGCTGAATTAATTACCAAAGCAACTTTTTCCCCAAGATTATTATATAAAGTTTCTTCAAATCCAAACTTTTCTAGAGTCACATCCCCTACTAACACAAAAATTCTCTTATCAAGCAAATCATCAAAATCTTTATTAAAATAAAACTTCAATGTTTCTAATAGCCTTTTCTCTGCCTCTTTTTTATTAGAAGCCCTTACAATACAATAAACTTCATAATCAGTGGTTTGTAAAAGGTCATATAAAATATGTACACCTAAAAAACCTGTACCTCCTGTAAGTAAAACACTATTACCAATGATTTTTGCCTTTGAAACTATGAAATTCTCTTGGTGCTTATGTTTTATAGTCTCAATCTGACTGAAATCAATGATATTTTCTTTATCATCCAATTCCCCTTGCACTTTTTTTGCTAACCTTCTTATTGTTCTTAATTGGTAAAAGTCTTTTGCTGTTAAATTGAAATTATATTTATAGGAAGCTGTAATTGCTGACATTACAGCTAGAGAGTTACCTCCAATATCAAAGAAGTCCTCTTCAACCCCTACAGATTTAATATCTAAGATTTTTTCCCAAATACCAGCTAAGTCCTTTTCTACTTCATTAGCGGGTTCTATATAATTTGGATTCCTAAGTTGGTTACCATCATCCATTTCAGCAAGCATCTTTTTATCAAGTTTACCATTAGGATTTCGAGGAATAAAGTCAAGTTGTACTAATTTTGCAGGAATCATATATTCAGGCAATTTAGCTGCCAGTAAGTTTTTAAGTTCTTCTTTTGAAAAATCTTTTTTTACTGAAAAGAATGCACAAAGGTACTTATTTCCATTATCATACTCTTTTGCAATAACTGCTGCTTCAGATATAAAATCTATATTTAAAATAGCATTTTCAACCTCTCCAATTTCAATCCTATAACCTCGGATTTTGACTTGTTGATCCATCCTGCCCAAACACTCAATTATGCCATCATCCCTCATTTTCGCCAAGTCACCAGTTCTGTACATTATAGTATTTGGAATAAAAAGGTTTTTCACAAACTTTTCATTTGTTAACATATGTTGATTTATGTATCCTTTAGATACGCAATCACCACCAATGTAAAGTTCACCGACTTCGCCTACAGGTACCTCTTTTTGATTTTCATCAAGTATATATGTATAAATATTTTTTAATGGTTTACCAATTGGGACCGATTTAGTTTCCTTTGAAAAAGGAATATCATATTGTAATGTATCATCAGAACATTCGCTTTGACCATAAGCATTTACAAGTTGTGTTTTGTATCTGGAATAAAACTTGTTAATTACACTAGGAGGTATCTTCTCACCCGTTAGTATTACAGCCTTAAGTTTTGAAAAGTCAAATTCTTCATTTTTTTCATCCACATTATCAAGAAAGCAATTCATAAAGGATGGAATTACTTCAAACAATGTAATATTATCTTCAACAACTCTTTTTAGCAGTCTATAAGGATCATTCATTGTATCTTTATCATATACAACAAGCTTTGCTCCAATAAGCAATGGCGTTATAAAAAGCCATATGGATACAACAAAACTAACACTGAAATTATGACAAAATATATCTTTATTAGTTAAATTAAAATACTCCTGCTCTCCATTTATGTGATTAATAATTCCTCTGTGAGTCAAAAGTACACCTTTTGGCTTACCTGTAGAACCTGATGTGTAAATAATATAAGCAGCATCATCAATTGCAACATTGTTTTTTAACTTACTAGTATTGCAAACAAATCCGGGAAAATTATCAATTATCACTTTCTCAATATGTGTGTCTAAATCTAAGCATTTATTTAATATTACAAATTTAGCACTACTATTTTCAATCATATAAGAAACTCTATCTTTAGGGTTCCCCACGTCCAGTGGCAAACAAATTCCTCCTGCTTTAAGAATACCAAAAATGGCAACAACCATATCCAATGACCTCTCCAAGTAAAAGCCTACAGCTTCACCACTTTTGAGACCTTTTTTCAGTAACAGTAATGCTAAGCAGTCTGATTTATTTTTTAGTTCCATATATGTTAATGATTTGCCATTAAAACATGCTGCAATATTATCTTGCTTATTTTCTGCTTGCATATCAAATAAAACATGTATAGGCAATTTGGAATAATCCATATTATTTTTTAAAATATTGTATTCTTTAATCATACTAATACCTCTTTTCTAATTATTTATAATACATCTTTGATTTTATTGGATAAAAAATTTATTGCATCATAATCACAATCATTTCTTATAACTATACGTAATAACTCTATTTCCCCAGCATTATCAGATAGTGTATAAATACATGATTTCTATATAGGGGTAGTACCAGGGTTGCTACCGTGTACTGCAAAGTAACTGTAATATAGTGGTTATTTTAACTTAAATTCTCTTATTTTAAAGAATCATAAACGGTAGATAATGTTAATTTGTTTTTGATGGTAGTTTTGAGAACCATCTTAATTGGTTTAAAAAGCCTATTTTTCATAAAATTACTGAATTTCAAAAACCATCGTTTTCGAAATGTGATATATAGACCTAATTACACACAAAACCTAACGCAATTGGTTAGTGTACTGGAAATTAATTTAAATTACTTTGCAGTACACGGTAGTTACCCTGTCATTACCCCATATAAGTGGTTCGCAATATCTTTCAAGCTTATTCCATGCGGCTTTTTTTCTTGAGCACAACTACTGGGAACAAATCCTTTTCATTTAAACATACAAAGAAATATGTTCTTTCTAGGCTTTTAATTAATAAATCCCATTTTTTCAATAGTAACTGTATCTTTTCCTTGTAGCCATTTTTTAATTTTTGAAATATTATGGTATTGCAAAACAACATGGACAGAAGACTTGGAAAAATTAATCCCAAAACTATTATCATCCTTTGAAAGATAATTCATTTTCAACTTTAAACCAGTCGAAAATTCATAAGACTCATCAAAAAGCAAAGTTCCCATTCCAGGATATATGAATCCATATTTATGCTTTGATACATTTATTAAATTTTACTCAAGGATATTTTGTGCTAATTAAGAAATTACTATTTTATAATTTACTTCACCAGAAGGTGTACAGTATAAATATAATTTCCCACTGCATGCTGCTCCAGTTTTAGGACATGTCCAACTAAGATTAGAACAAACCTCAGCTAAGTTGCTATAACCTGATGTATAATAAGCTTTAGATAAAGTTAAGTTATTCCATTTATTAATTTCAATATCAGTAGTACGTATAGTTGAAGCATTAAATACTGATATTTGTCCATTCTTGCAATAAAAAGTAGCACTTATTTTTCCTGAACCTATTGGATTACCTGTAGTAGGATCTATAACAATAAAGTTCTTAGATTTAACAAATTGATTACTTGATGTAGAATCTGATGAAATTATATTTTCACTTGCAAAAGCAGTTTTGCTTTTAAAAGCTAAAAAACTAACAGATACAGTCATTGAAACTACACAAAGAATCGCAACAAGTTTTTTGGCTTTTATCATAAATATCACTCCTATTTATATCTCTTGATTTTAATGATTTTATATTAAAGCAACTAAAATTTTTATTTCGCCTCCCTTCATTTATCTTATTTAACAATAACTAGTTGCTTATACAAGTATAACCCATGTTTTGCATATATTAATAATTATGGGCTATTTCACAAGATGTTCACTTAATTCCTTATAACTTCACATAATGTTATTATTTCTGAGTCTGAAAGCTAGCTCCTGAAATGTTTCTTCATAAGTGTTGATTAACCAGAAAATAGAAATATATAGAAAATAGGCCATTCTGTAGTAATATTAAAGTGCAAACAAAAATAATACTGAAGGAGAATGCCCTTATGAAAAACATTACCCCTATACATACTAATGTTCACAATAAAAATAGATATTGGTATTGATTAGCATTATAATAATTTAAATATTTTATTATAATGCTAAAATTTTATGCAACACAATATCAATTGTATTGTATTAGGTGAATGTATATGTTAAAATACCACTGTTTAACGCAACACAATTTATCAATGAATAAAGTTTATGTTATACAACACAACTTATATGAATGAACTTTAATTAAAAAAATGAAATGGGGATGATCAAAATATGTTTGATGAAGAGCTACCATTAGATACTGAACTTATAAGATGGTATATACATAGAAAAGCCACCCAAAGTTTGAGTATTGAAAGATGGTCCGAATATTCTTGTGAAATTAGCAGCCGCCTTTCTAATAATTTACAAGAAACATGTTCTTTTATGGAAACATGTTCAGATGAAGAATTAAATTGGTTATGTGAAGAACTTGGAGATTTAGTTGAAGAATTTCAAGAAGAACCAGGTGAAGGTGAATTTGTTGAGTTTTTAAAAGAGCTTGAAAATAATCATCCTAAAGTGGGCATTCTTGAGGAACTTGAATTGATAATAGAATCTCAAAAAGAAATTGCCGAATGGGGAAAGGATGAAAGTCTTGGATGAATTCATTGAATACCTTAAAAATGAAGAAAAAAGCTTTAATACTATAAAGGGATATGTAGCTGATTTAAAGGATTATTTTAAATGGTTTCAGGAATCTTTTTCAAAGGATTTTAAAATACTTTTAAGACAAAATGTATTGGAGTATAAAAGCTATCTTCAAAATGTACGTCGTAACAATGCAAAGACAATAAATCATAAGTTGAGCAGTCTTTTAAAATATAATCAATACCTTGTATCAAAGCATATTCAAGATGATATTGTTATAGATCCACGTGACAAAATTAAAATACAATTGGAATATGCTTCTCCTACAAAGGTAACAGAAACTGAAGTAAAACAGTTCTTGCAAACTGTACTTGAAAGTAGAAATACACGCAATTATGCCCTAATGGTCTTGCTTGCCTATACAGGAATAAGAATATCAGAAGCTTTAAATATTCGTATGGACGATTTTGATCTGAATGGAAAAGAATGTATTATTAGAAGCGGTAAAGGAGACAAGCAAAGGTCAGTTATACTTAATGGTAAGGTTATCAATGCTTTAAAGGAATATTTAAAAAACAGGGAGAATTTATCTTCAGCTAAAGAATCCATGTATCTTTTTGTAAGTAAAAAAAATAAAAAGTTAGATAGAACAACAGTTAATAGAATATTCCAGAAGTATAGTGATAAAATTACGCCCCACCAGTTAAGGCATTTTTTCTGTACCAACGCTTTGGAAAAAGGAATGCTCACACATGAAGTTGCAAATCAGGCAGGGCATTCAAATATCCATACAACACTTTTATATACTAATCCTGATAAAAAGAAACTTATCAAAAAAATGGAAAATCTATAAACAAGTGTTATTATGAAAAGTTAAATAATAACACTTGTTTTTGACAGGAAGTGATTTTATGCCCGTTGATTTTTTATCACATGAACAAGAATTGCAATATGGAAGATTTACCAGTAAACCATCATCAGAACAGCTTGCAAAATATTTTTGGTTTGATGATCAAGATTGTCAAATTATTTTTCAACATAGACATGATCATAATCGTTTAGGTTTTGCAATACAGCTTGGAACTGTAAGATTTTTAGGCACATTTTTAACTAATCCAATTGATGTCCCTAGTAATGTTATTACATATGTAGCAAGACAGTTAAAAATTGAACCACAGACATTTTTACTCTATACTTCAATTAAAAATAGTCAAAAACATAAACGAGAAATCTGTACTCTATATGGATATCAAGATTTTAATAACCAGCCAAGTCATTTAAGGTTAATAAGATGGCTATATACAAGGGCATGGCTTACATCAGAACGTCCAAGTATTCTTTTTGATCTTATGACTTCTAGATGTGTAGAACAAAAAATCTTGCTGCCAGGAGTTACTGTTCTTACTAAACTTATATCTCAAGTTAGAGAGCGAGCATCTCAACATTTATGGAGTAAACTATCAAGTTTACCAAATTGTAATCAGATTGAACAACTTGAAAATCTTCTTAAGATGAATAAAACTACAAAAAAAACCGGTCTTGATACATTAAGATATCCACCCCAAAAACTTACAGTAACAGGAATATTAAAAGCAATAAAAAGATTCGAAGAAATTCAGGCAATAGGGGCTTTAGAATGGGATACTTCAGGAATTCCAATAAGTAAAATTAGAGTTTTATCAAGATATGCTTCTATGTCAAGAGCACAATCGATTAGTAGAATGTCTTATGATCGTCGCATAGCAACTCTTGTAGCATTTTCAATTATTTATACAACTCAAGCCATGGATGATATGCTTGATATATTTGAACGCTTTATAACAGATATGTTTAATAAATCATTAAATAAAGGAGAAAAAAATAGAATTCGCACAATAAAGGATCTGGATAAGGCCGCAAGAAAATTAAAAGAAGTATGTACTACGTTGTTAAATGAAGGCAAATGAGATTCTAACTTCTATATTTTCTAAAATATCAAAGGAAGATTTAAAGTCTGCAATTAGAACAGTAGATAATCTAACAAAACCAGCAGATCAAAAGGTTGCTTATGATGAACTTTTTAAAAATTATATAACTGTTCGTAAGTTTCTGCCAAAGTTATTGAGCATTATTAAATTTCAAGCAACTCCAACAGGCCAGCATGTTTTATCAGCTTGGGAATATCTTCGTGAAAATGAAGCACGTAAGAAAAAAGCCATAAATGCTCCTTTAGATGGTATTACTCCTACATGGCGTAATGTTATTATAAAAAATGGAACAAATAAAATATATTATTGTGCTTATACTTTTTGCATGCTTGAACGTATGCTCGAAGCTCTTAAAAATCATGATATTTATGTGGAGATAAGTGAACGATATAGGGATCCTAGGGCACATTTACTTCAAGATTCAGCATGGGATGCGGTAAAACCTCATGTATTGCGTACATTAGATTGGTCATCATCGGCTGAAAAATCATTAACTCCCATAACTGAAGAACTTGATAAGGCATATAAAAAGACAGTAAAGAATTGGAATGATAACCCTTTTGTTAGAATTGAACCATTTGCAGGCTATGAGCGATTGGTTATCACTCCACTTGATAGACTTGATGAGTCTATTTCTCTTAAAAGGTTAAAAAAACGTACTCAAGCACGTATGCCACATATTGATTTGCCTGAACTTTTACTTGAAGTCAATAGATGGACCGGATTTCTTGAAGCATTTACTCATATCAGTCAAGTTGGCTCTAGAGTCAATGATCTAGCTATAAGTATGTGTGCTGTACTTATCTCACATGCTTGTAACATAGGATTCAAACCTGTTGTACAACCAGGCATACCACCCCTTGAATATGATCGTCTTACATGGGTTGATCAAAACTATTTTAGAACAGAAACATTAACAGAAGCTAATAATGCTTTAGTTAAATATCATTCGAATTTAAAATTACCCAAATCATGGGGTGGCGGAGAAGTTGCATCTGCTGATGGACTTCGATTTATAACTCATGATAAGGCTGTTAATTCTGGTTCTAATCCAAAATATTTGGGAATAGGACGGGGTGTTACATATTATAACTTTACAAGTGATCAATTTTCAGGTTTTTATGGGATAGTAATACCTGGAACCATTAGAGATTCTCTTTATTTGCTAGAAGGAATTCTTGAACAACAAACTGTATTAAACCCACGTGAAATTATGACAGATACAGCAGGTTATAGTGACATTGTATTTGGACTTTTTGGTCTTTTAGGCTATCAATTTAGTCCTCGTATTGCTGATATTGGAAAATCAAAGTTTTGGAGGATTGATTCTGAAGCGGATTATGGTGTCTTAAACACTCTATCAAAGAATAAGATAAGAATAGATATTATACATAGAAATTGGGATGATATGTTAAGAGTAACTGGTTCTCTAAAATTAGGAAAAATAAATCCTACACAGCTTATTCAAACTTTACAAAGAAATGGGAAACCTACAATGTTAGGCAAAGCTATAGGTGAATTTGGACGTATTTATAAAACTCAATATTTACTTTCATATTTAGATGATAAGTCATATCGGCGAAGGATATTAACACAATTAAATCGTGGAGAATCACGACATAGCCTAGCCAGAGCCGTATACTATGGCAAAAAAGGTGAGCTACATCAAACTTATCGTGAAGGGCAGGAAGATCAATTAGGTGCTTTAGGGCTTGTTGTTAATGCTATAGTTGTTTGGAATACAAGATATATGGAATTATCTATAGATAATATAAAACATACAAATACAGAAATTGAAGAAAAAGATATAGAAAGACTATCACCATTAGGATTTGACCACATTAATATTATGGGAAAATACTCTTTTAATTTATCTAAAGAAGTAGAACAAGGAAGATTACGCCAATTAATAATTACAAAAAATATTGATGAAGAACCTTAAATATAACAAATAAAAAATAATAGCTAATCTGTAATTTTAGAATAAATAAGGTTATAGATTAGCTATTGCTATATAATTACAGCCTTAAGGGCGTTTTTGTTTCCATTGCTACACGAACCCCAATATCACTTTCCAATGGAAAAGAAGCATATAAGTTGTTTAATAAGAAACTAGATAATTGTATCAAAATTATATTGAAACCATGAATTTCCACACTAAAAAGAGAGAAATTTAATTTGTTTAAACTTCTCTCTTTTCATTTATTTTTACTTTTAAATTTTTATACACTTATTTACCAGCATGATAATCCCTCTCCAACTTCATAAGCCTACTAAATTCTGCCTTTGGAACTGGTTTACTGATAAGATATCCTTGAAACATATCACACCCTTGTTTTTTTAAATAACTTAATTGATGTTCAAATTCAACACCTTCAGCAACAACTTTCATATCTAACAACTTTGCCAAAAGTATAATTATACTTATCATATTTTTTTCTTCTTCTTCAGATTGTATATCCAAAATAAAAGATCTATCTATTTTTAATATATTTATAGGTAATCTTTTTAAATATGTAAGTGATGAATAACCACATCCAAAATCATCAAGTGCTATTCTTATGTTGTTTTCTCTAAGCTCAGTTAATTTCTCTACAGCTAAATCCAAATACTCTATTAAAACTGATTCAGTAATTTCTATTACTATCATTTCTGGTAGAATCTCCAATTTCCTCATAGTTCCTAATATAAAATCTACAAATTCACTTTGTAATAATTGATTTGGAGATACATTTATAGAAACATAAAAATCTGTATATCCTTTGTTATACATATTTTTAGCATACTTACATGCATTTTTAAATATCCACTTTCCTATTTCTATTATTGTTCCATTTTCTTCTGCTATACCAATAAATTTGTCTGGAGGAATTAATCCATGTTCAGGATGTATCCACCTAGTTAAAGCCTCACACCCCTTTATTCTTCCTGTGTCAACACTAACTATAGGTTGGTAATATATCTTAAATTCTTCATTTTCTACAGCAGTATGTAAATCTGTCTGAATTCTAGCTTTTTCACTTGCATCATCACCCATTTTTGAATTATAGAAGGTGGTAGTCCCTTTTCCTAAACCTTTAGACTTATATAAAGCTGTATCAGCATTCTTAAATAAGTCATGAAAATTATCCCCATCATCTGGATAAACAACAATTCCATCACTACAAGTAATATAAAAAGTTTTTTCATCAACTACTATGGGCACCATTAAAGCTTCATGAATATGTTTAAGGTAATTTTCAATTACAGTTTTACTGTAAGTTTCTTCGATTAGAATAACAAAATCATCTCCACCTAATCGGAATGTCATAACTTTATTATTCTGTATTTCTCCCAACCTTTTTCCTACTTCTACTAATACCTTATCTCCTAATATATGCCCATGAGAATCATTAATAAACTTAAAATTATCTAAATCAAGAAATATCATAGCAAATTTACTTTTTTCCCTATTTGCCTTTTCTATTTTTTCTACTGTAACCTCACTAAGCATTGATCTATTAGGAAGTCCAGTTATAGAATCATGATATGCTAAATCATATATTTTCTTTTGATTCTCTTTAACTTTAGTTATATCAGAAAATGTTCCAAATGTAGAAATAGCTTCTCCATATTCATTAAATTCGCATATAGTATTAGATAACACCCATTTATAACTACCATCTTTAGCTCTTACTCTATATTCATAAGTGCTTAGTAATTTTTTCTCAACAATTTGATTTTGAATTCCTTCTTTAAGTAAATCAATATCATCTTTATGTACAATACTAAACCATGTTTCCATGCCTTCTAGCTGTTTAGATTCATATCCTAAAATCTCCTTCAGTTTACCATAAAAAATTCTCTTATTGTTGATTAAATCTCCTTCCCAAATTATATCATTAGTAGCTTCTGTAATTATTTTATATCGCTCGTTACTTACTCTTAATTTCTCTTGCCCTTTTATCAATTCATCTATAATATTTGTTACATTCTCTTTTAGTAAATCAAATTCTTTTCCTATCTCCATAATTATCCCCTTATGAAAAATGTTATGGTTTCCTTACACATTTTTATAATATGCAAATATATATTATAATTATCGAATATTTATTAATTACCTTAATATAAATTATTGTCAACAACGCTCATAATATGCAGAAGTGTTCAAATAATAAAAAAAGTATGTAGCTCTATTTCTTAAACCTACATACTTTTTCATCTACTATTTTATAAGTTTCATTGCCTTACTAACAATATTTTCAACAGTAAATCCATAATTCTTGAATAATATATCAGCCCTTCCAGAAGCTCCAAACTCATCTAAAGAAATAATATCTCCATCAAGTCCAATATATTTATGCCATCCAAATGATGTTAATGCTTCAACTGCTAATCTAGCTCTTACTGCCTTTGGCATAACACTTTCTTTATATTCTTTTTCTTGAGCATCAAATAATTCAAATGATGGGATGCTTACAACTCTTGCATCTATACCACTTTTAGATAATTCCTCAGCTGCATTATAAATAAGCTCTACTTCTGAACCAGATGCCATTAAAATTATATCTGGAGTTTCACTCTTAGAATCTTTAAGAATATATCCTCCTCTTAATGCACTTTTTGCTGATTCATCATATAAAGGTAACTTTTGTCTTGATAATACTAATGATGTTGGTGTTTTTTCATTAGTCACAGCATAATACCATGCTGCAGCAACTTCTTTTGAATCAGCAGGTCTAAATACAGTCATATTTGGTAAGCTTCTAAGTGCTGCTAATTGTTCAATAGGTTGATGAGTTGGTCCATCTTCTCCAACTCCAATACTATCATGTGTTAAAACATAAGTAACTGGTAGTTTCATAAGAGATGATAATCTCATAGCACCTTTCATATAATCACTAAATACAAAGAAAGTTGAACAGAATACCTTTAATCCTCCATGTGCATAAATACCATTAGTTATAGCTGCCATGGCATGTTCTCTAACTCCAAAATGAAGGTTTTTACCACTTCTATCTTCTGCTGAGAAATCTCCTTTGCCAGCCATGTAAGTTTTATTTGAAGGAGCTAAATCTGCTGATCCTCCTATTAAGTTAGGAATTATCTTTGCTAATCTATTTATAACTATTCCTGAAGATTCTCTTGTTGCCATAGCTTTATCAAAACTCCAGAATTCTTCATTTTCAAATAAACTTTGGCTATCTATCTCTCCACTCATCCATCTAGTATATTCTTCAGCAAGTTCAGGATAAGCTTTCTTATATTCATTAAATAATTTATTCCAAGCTTCTTCTTTCTTTATACCTTCATTAATATAATTATTCATATTTAAGTAAACTTCATCTGGTACATAAAAATCTTTATCTTCCCATCCTAAATTTGCTTTAAGCTCTCTTACATTGTCAACCCCTAAAGGTTCCCCATGGGCTGATGCTTTTCCTTGCTTTGCTGGACATCCATATCCAATCTCATTCTTAACTATAATTATTGATGGTTTAGAAATTTCCTTTTTGGCTTCATCAATAGCATTAGAAACTTCCTTAACATCATTTCCATCTGATACTTTAATTACTTGCCATCCATAAGCTTCATATCTTTTAGCTACATCTTCTCTAAATGCTATATCAGTACTTCCTTCAATTGAAATATTATTTGAATCATATAATACAACTAACTTTCCAAGTTCTAAGGTTCCTGCTAGTGATGATGCTTCCCCTGATATACCTTCCATTAAACATCCATCTCCAACTATAGCATAGGTGTGATGATCTATTATATTATGATTTCCTCTGTTAAACTTATTTGCAAGATGTGCTTCTGCTATAGCCATCCCTACCGCATTACATATACCTTGTCCAAGAGGTCCTGTAGTAATCTCAACCCCTTTAGTATGTCCATACTCTGGATGCCCTGGTGTTAAACTTCCTACCTGTCTAAAATTCTTTATATCTTCAATAGTTAATCCATATCCAAATAAATGTAATAAAGAATATTCAAGCATTGACCCATGCCCAGCAGATAATATAAATCTATCTCTATTATCCCAGTCTGGATTTTTTCCATTATGATTCATTTTTTTCCATAATGTAAATGCCATTGTAGCTGCTCCAAGTGGTAACCCTGGATGTCCAGACTTTGATTTTTCAATAGCATCTGCTGCTAACACTCTTATTGCATTAATTGATAGTTTATCTAATTCATTATTCATATTTTACTCCTTATTTACCAAAAGCAGCTGCCCAGTCTGCCTTAAATTTTTCTAACCCTTGATCTGTTAATGGATGTTTAATCATTTGATTTACTAAACTATATGGAACTGTTGCAATATCAGCCCCAGCCTTTGCAGCTTCAATTACATGAATTGGATTTCTTACACTTGCTGCTATTATCATAGTTTCTATTCCATGTACTTGAAAAATTTCTGATATGGTTCTAACAAGCTCCATTCCATCCATTGATATATCATCTATTCTTCCTAAAAATGGACTTACATAAGTTGCTCCTGCATTAGCTGCTAAAAGAGCTTGTGTTGCTGAGAAAATTAAAGTAACATTAGTTTTTATTCCTTCACTAGCCAAAACTTTTGTTGCCTTAAGTCCTTCTGCAGTCATTGGAATCTTTACAATCATATTCTTATGAATAGCTGCAATTTCTCTTCCTTCTCTAATCATGCCTTCTGCATCTTCACTAATAACTTCTCCACTTATTGGCCCATCAACAATCTCTGTTATTTCTTTTATAACTTCGTTAAAGTCTCTACCTTCCTTTGCTACTAAAGATGGATTAGTTGTAACACCACAAATAACCCCCATTTCATTTGCTTCTTTGATATACTCTACATTTGCTGTATCTAGAAAAAGTTTCATTTTATACATCCCCCAAAGTTTATTTTTATTTTGTTATCTACTTAATTCTAAAGAACTCCTCTATAGGAGTCATTGCTGCACCTAACAAATATGATTCTTTATATCCCGCAACTGTAATGTTGCAATTTTCTTCATTAGCAAACAGATTATTTTTATATATATTTTCTTTAATAAAATCGATATTATTTAATAATAGATTATTTATATCTCCACCTATAATTACAGTATTTGGATCTAGTATCATAATCAAATTAGATATACCAACACTCAACTTGCTTAAATAATTATCCATTGTTATTTTTGCTATTTCATCTTTTTCTAAAAACTTTTCTTCAAATTCCTCTACATCAGTTATCTCACAGGAACTTTTATTATTATAATCTTCTAACAAAACATTAGTGGAAGTATATGCTTCTAAACATCCTCTTGCACCACACTTACACACTTTGCCATCTATAACTATTTTTATATGTCCCATTTCCCCTGAAGCACTATTTTCTCCTCTATACACATTCCCATTAATTATAATTCCAAGACCTAATCCTTCTGTTATAGAAACATATAATAGATTATTTAACTCTTCTTTTCTATTTAAAAACTCATAATAAGCTGACAAATTTGCTTCATTATCCACATATATAGGTATATTTAAATGCTTTAATTTATCTTTTATATTAAACTCTTTTATTCCAAGAAAATAACAGTTCTTTATTGTTCCAGACTGAAAATCTACAGTACTTGGTATAGATATCCCAACTCCTAATAATTTTTCTTTACTAACGTTATTGTCCTCTAAAATTTTGCTCAAATTTTCTTCCATTAAAGAAATTATTTTCTCCATATCTTCATTATTATGTCTAACCTTTATAGTATCAACTACCATTTTTCTCAAATTTACTAAAGATATTTTTATATGTTTAGGAGTTAATGCTATTCCTATAGAGAACTTACTATCTTCATTTAATTTATATGATGTAGCTTTTCTTCCTCCTGTAGATTCTAGTGATCCTACTTCTTCTACAAAGCCTTCATTTCTTAATTCCGTTATATTTGTTGAAACTGTTGTTATACTTATATTTAATTTTCTTGAGATTTCTAATTTTGTAATCTCTTCTTCCTTTATTAATAATGATATTATTTTTTTTCTATTTGTTTCTTTTATTTTGCTATGATTTATATCTATCAAGTTTACTTTTACCCCTCTCAAGTTTTGTTCTACAGTAATATTTTCTTTAATAATATCACTATTATCCCTCATTAAAAATTAAAATCTTTTATTTTGGGATAAGCAGAATTATATAAATTATAAACCTTTGAATATGTTTTTTCCAACTCTCTATCTGGTGTTACCTTTTCTCCACCTTTTATAATTTTGCTACATGCATCTTCAACAGATTCATAAATTCCAGTCCCAACTCCCGCAAGTATTGCAACTCCAAGTGCTGGCCCTTCAGATGCTTTGATTGTAGTTAATGAATATTGGAATATATCAGCTAAAATTTGTCTCCAAACTTCACTTTCAGCTCCACCTCCACTTATTCTTATATCATCCACTTTTACATCCATATCTTCAATAATATCTAAGCAATTTTTTAAACTAAAGCTAACACCTTCTAATATAGCTCTAGTAAAGTCATCATGATTATTTATTAAAGTTACTCCTAAAAATGCGCCCTTAACATTTGGATCAATATGTGGTGTTCTCTCCCCCATAAGATATGGTAAATAAACAATTCCATTTGACCCTGGCTTTGAATTACTAGCCTTTTTAGTTAAAATATCATATATGTTTTTATTTAGCTTTTCACTTTCTTCAACTTCTTTTGTACAAAAAGTTCTTTTAAACCAATTTAATGAAAGTCCAGCTCCTTGAGTTACCCCCATTACATGCCATTTATTCGGTACTGCGTGACATAAAGTATGAACTCTTCCATACTTATCAAACTTAGGTGTATCTGTAGCTGCAAACACAACTCCTGATGTACCTATTACAGTTGATATTATTCCTTCACTTACTATACCATTTCCTATAGCTCCAGCTGCTTGATCTCCTGCCCCACCAACAACTGGTGTATTACTTTCTAAACCTGTTAACCTAGCTGCTTCTTCTGTTACTTTTCCAGTAACAACAACTGATTCATACACATCTGCTAGTATATTCCTATCTATTCTTAGTTCATCAAGTAATTCTATACTCCAATTTCTTGTATTTATATCAAGCATTTGCATACCACTAGCATCTGAAACTTCTGTAGCAAATACATCAGTTAACTTAAATCTTATATAATCTTTTGGAAGAAGAATTTTATATATTTTCTTATAGTTTTCAGGTTCATTATTCTTAACCCATAATAATTTTGAAAGAGTGAATCCTGTTAATGCTGGGTTTCCTGTTATTTTTATTAATCTCTCTTTTCCTATAACCTCCGTAATATAATCACATTCTTTTTCTGTTCTTTGGTCACACCATATTATAGAGTTTCTAATTACTTTGTTATCTTTGTCCACCAAAACAAGTCCATGCATTTGTCCACTAAGTCCAATACCTTTTATATCAGAAGCTTGTACATCACTTTTTTCTATTACATCTTTAATCCCTTTATAGCAAGCTTCCCACCAATCATCTGGGTTTTGTTCTGCCCATCCTACTTGTGGTTGAAACAAATTATATTCATAAGTTGCTGTCTTCACAGTATTACCATATTCATCAAACAAAGCTGTTTTTGTTCCTGATGTCCCAATATCTAACCCCAATAAATACCTCATATTAATCCCTCCCATTTATAAATTAAACATTTGAAATTACTTTTTAAATGTGCTTTAATAAGTTAATTGTATACTGTTACTTACAATTAGTCAATTTAAAAATATTTTGACTTACTACTTTGTTTTAAATAAAAAAGACCTTTGTAATTAAAGATCTTTTCTATTTATTTAAGCATTATCACTAATAGCCATATCCACTATTTCAACTAAGGTTTTTCCATTTTCATTCTCTTTTTTGTAATTTCTAGGACTTGTCCCAACATACTTTTTAAATTTACTATGAAAATAATCTATATTTTTGTACCCAACTTTTTCACAAACCTGATACACTTTAAGTTTATCGTTTACAAGTAATTTTTTTGCTTTTTCTATTCTTATTTTATCTAAATGAGTATTAAAACTTTCTCCAATAGTACTTTTTAAAAGCTTTCCTAAGTATGCACTATTATAATTGAATATATTTGCAAGAGATTCTAATTTTAAATCCTTGTAATAATTTTTCTCCATATAATTTATTATCCTTTTCACACTATTTCCAGCGGATTGTGTTACTAATTTTTTAGATATATTCATAAAATTATCCAAAAGGTAATTTATAGTACCATCTAAACTTATTTTACTATATATCTCCTTAATTATTTCCTCACTCTCCAACAAATCTTCTTCATTTAAGTTGTAATCCTTAATGAGTTTTGCCTTAAGTTCAAGAAATATTTCAATACTTATAATTTTGATTTGCTTTTCAGAATACTCTCTTTTTATAACATAGTCTTTCAACTCCATAATAGCTTCATTTAGTCTATCCATATCATTAACTTCAACAAAACTATAAATTTTATTAATATGATTTTTTATATCTAATATATTATCAACATTATATTTCTTTTCATCTTCTTCAAATATTATCTCTTCTTCTAAATATAAAAACTTCTTATCCATTAAATTCCTTGCTCTTTTATATGAATTGTATACTAATTTAATACTATTAACTTGTTCTCCAACAGTTATAAATACAGTCTTTTCTTTCTCTTCATTAATTTTACTTGCCAATTTCTTTAGGATACTTTTAACCATTCTTTTCTTAACATCTTCAAACAAAACACCTACAAATCCATCTAAGGTTATAACCTCTATATCATCATAATTTTTTAAATACGCTTGTATTAATTCATTATTATAGTCTATATTATCCCCATCTTTTGAATTTATGGATACTAAAGCTAATTGAAAATTTTCATAAGTAAAATATTTTTTTTCTATATCAACATCTTTATGAAAAATAATCTTCTTTAAATTAATCTCTTTTAATAACGGTTTATCATCCTCTAACTTTTTCTCATCTTTTATTTCCTCTGCAAGCTGCAATAATATCTCAATCAACTCATCTTCATCAATTGGCTTTAAAATATATGACTTAACCCCATACTTAATTGCATCCTTTGCATATTCAAAATTTGAATATCCACTTACAATTACAAACTTTCCTCTAAACCCTTCTTTTCTAGCATCTCTTATTACATCTGTTCCAAGTTTTCCAGGCATCTTTATATCAATAAGCACTATATCTGGATTTAGATTAATGATTTTTTCAAATCCATCTTCTGCATCTACACCTTCACCACACACTCTAAATCCATTTTCTTCCCAAGGAACTATCTTCCTTAACCCTAATCTAACATTTGGCTCATCATCTATAATTAGAACATTTAACATTTTTATACCTCCATCCCTTTCATACTGGTAAGCATAATGTAACTTTCGTACCTTTATGTAATTCACTTTCTATTCCAAGCCCATACTCTTGTCCATAATGTATCTTTATTCTTTGATTAACATTCTTCATTCCAATGCTTCTTTTACCTTCTTCAGTTATGCTTAGGCCTTTCTTTAACTCTAATAACTTCTCTTTTTCTATTCCTTCACCATTATCCTTTACTTCAATAATTAAATATTTATTTTTCTTAAATATCTTAACTAAAATCTCTCCTTTCCCAGCTTTTTCTTCAAGCCCATGAACAAAAGCATTTTCCACTACTGGCTGAAGTAATAGTGGTAATATTTTATAATTTTCTATATCTAATTCTTCTTGCACATCAAGATTGTATTCAACCATTCCCTCAAACCTCATAGATTGTATCTCTAGATAGTCTCCTATCAGTTTAAGTTCTGATTCTAAGGTTACTACTTTTCCACTTACTTCTAAATTTCTTCTCATTATCTTTCCAAGCTTCTTTACTATATTTGCAATTTCTTTATCCCCATTGCAAAATGCCTTCATTCTAATTGTTTCTAATGTATTATATAAAAAATGAGGATTTATCTGACTTGAAAGCATTTTAAATTCTACCTCTTTTTGATATGCTTTCAACTTTTCTTTTTGGATTTTTCCTTTATAAACCTCATTTATTAACCTTTTTATACTATTAATCATAATATTTAAATCTTCATATAGTTGTCCAATTTCATCATTACCATATATTCTCTTTCCTATATTAAAATCACCTTTTACTACCCTATGCATTTCAAATCTTAATAAATTAATTCTACTTGCTATATTCTTAGAAAAATATAGAATTATTGCTAGTGAAAGAATTATTGCTAGTGCTACAGCTCCTACAATATTTATAATAACTGTTCTTGTTTGTTGTGTTATTTCACTTAATGGAAGAGATGTAAATACACCAAATTTATTATTTAATGATTTCTCTATACTAAATGAATTCCATACAATATAACTATTTTTATTATTAAAATTACCATTTAAAATACTGTTATCTCCATTAATTAATTCTTTTTCTTCAACCAAATTAAATGCATCTTTATCTATGCTATAATTCTTATCTAGAGAAATAGTTTCACTATCTAACATTATGATATTGTTTTCAGAATTCATGCTGATTATATCTGTTAATTCATAAGGACTAATATTTATAACAAGTACACCTATCTTTTTCCCTCTATTATCCATAATAGCTCGTGTAAGAGATAAATGGTAGCTGCTAGACAGATCATCTTCAAGATAACTCCATGAAATTTTTCCTCTATCATTTACAGCTTTCTTATACCAATCTTTATTTTTAATATCCTCTGTAACTTTTAATATATTTTCACTGCCAAGTAAGGTTTGATTCTCTACATAAAGAGTTATTCCAGATATCTCTTTATAATACTTAAGATAATTTTTAAGAGTTGAATAATTACTATACTTTTCTACTACTTCAGCATTATCACTATAATTTTTACTAATAATTGAATTTAATTCATCATCAGAATATATCATGTCTGAAACTCTAGTAGCTAGTCTTAATACTTCTTCTAATCTATGCTGCATTGTATCTGCATTAGTTTTAGCTTCATTAATAGCTCTATTTATAACTATCTGTGTCATTTTCATACTTGAATAAATTCCAACTACTGATACTGTAGCAATAGCAACTATAAGATATGTTAGTATTAACTTATTACGTATGTTTATATTGTTTACTATAGTTTTAATTTTATTTTTCATAATTTATACCTTTTTTCATATAATTATCTTTACAAGTAAACATTTACTCTACAATTATTATATCCATCATATGTATCTATTGCAATATATAGTAATGTAGTTGTTTTCATATTTAGCACTCGCTTTACATAGATATTATATTGTTGCATATCTAATTTTATAAGCAATTATTATAAAATTTGTACTATACTTTTATGTAATCATTTGTAGTAGTCTTAATTATAAGTATCTTATTTTGAGGAGGAGTTATTTTGATAAATTCTAAATTACCTTATATCCTTTATGGTGGTGATTATAATCCTGATCAATGGCCAAAAGAAATTATTGAAGAAGATATCCGCTTATTAAAATTGGCAAATATAAATGTAGTTACACTACCTGTATTTAGCTGGGCACTATTGCAGCCTAATGAGGAAACATATACTTTTCAATGGTTAGACAATATTCTAAATTTGTTAAAAGAAAATGATATATATGTATGCCTTGCAACTTCAACTGCTGCTCAACCATCTTGGATGTCTTTGAAATATCCAGAAATTTTACCTATTGATTTTGATGGACATAAACGTAAACATGGAGGCAGAGTTAAATTCTGTCCTAATAGCAAAGTATATCGTAAATTTTCAGTAAACCTTGCAAGAAAATTAGCAGAAAGATATAGAAATTATGATAATCTAATTCTTTGGCATATAGGAAACGAATATGATAACTATTGCTATTGTGATAATTGTGAAAAAGAATTTAGAGAATGGTTAAAGAAAAAATATAAAACTATAGATAATTTAAATCAAGCTTGGAATATGAATTTTTGGGGACATACTCTATATAATTGGAATGAAATCTCTTCCCCTTCTGGACTAAATGAAATGTGGCATGGTGAAGATAAAACTTGCACTACATTTCAAGGTATGGCTTTAGATTATAATAGATTCATGTCAGATTCCATTTTGGATTGTTATTTGGGTGAATATAAAACTATAAAAGAAATAACTCCAAATATAAAAATAACAACCAACTTAATGGGAACATTTAAACCTTTAGATTACTTCAAATGGGCTGAACATATGGATATAGTATCTTGGGATAATTACCCTTCATATGGTGCTGCCCCTAGCACTATTGCCATGAGACATGATTTAATGAGAGGACTAAAAAATGGAGAGCCTTTTATGCTTATGGAACAAACACCAAATCAAGCAAATTGGCAACCTTATAATTCGGTAAAACGTCCTGGAGAATTAAGATTACAAAGTTTTCAAACCCTTGCTCATGGCGCTGACAGTATAATGTTCTTTCAGATGAGACAATCTGTTGGTGCATGTGAAAAATATCATGGTGCTGTTATATCCCACTCAGGAAGCGAAAATACTAGAGTATTTAAAGAATGTAAAGAATTAGGTAAAGAACTTCATTCTTTAGGTAATGAAATACTAGATTCCAAAATTGATTCAAAAGTTGCTATTATATTTGATTGGGATAATTGGTGGGCAATAGAATTCTCTAGTGGGCCTTCAGTTAAACTTAAATATATACCTCAAATAGAAAAATATTATGAAGGTTTTTATAATAAAAATATATCTGTTGATTTTGTTAAACCTACAGATGATTTATCTAAATATTCTGTTGTTGTTGCTCCAGTTCTTTACATGCTAAAAGATAATGTAGCTGACAATATAAAAAACTTTGTTTCTAAGGGTGGAACTTTTATAACTACTTTCTTTAGTGGATATGTTGATGAAAATGATAAGGTAAAACTTGGCGGTTATCCATCTGAACTTAGAGATCTTCTTGGAATATGGATAGAAGAAATGGATGCTTTACCACTTGAAATTTATAATAGCATGCAAATTAATAATACATTAAGTGAATTTGATTCAGAGTATAACTGTAATATGCTATTTGATATTATTAATTTAGAAGGTGCTACGCCACTTGCCTTATATGGTTCTGATTTTTATAAGGATAAACCTGTGTTTACTGTTAATTCTTATGGCAAAGGAAATGCTTATTATATAGGTTCTGATCCTGATTCTAAATTTATAGATGATTTTGTAAGTTATTTAGACTCTATTCATTCTCTTAGTTTAGATTTTGACATTAAAAAAGGTGTTGAAATAACTAAACGTTCTAAGGATGGTAAGGAAATTTTCTTTATATTAAATCATACTGATGAATCAATTAGTTTCAATTTAAAAGATGATTTATATATGAATCTTCTAACTAAAGGAAATGTTTCTGGTGAAATTAATTTAAAAGGAAAAGATCTAGCTGTTTTAAAAAAATAATATTCAAATAAGGAGGATGTTACAAGAACAAAAACTTATAGAAAAACGATAATTTTTTATTACGTAAAATCAGCTACACACTCATAGTCTAACATCTATGAGTGTGTAGCTGATTTAATCTCTACTTTTTTTAACCTTCAAATAGAATTTGGTTTACTCATTCATTATTTTTTGAACTATCTCAACAATATATTCTCCTTGTAGTTTTATATTATAATAATTCTCATAGCCACTTTTAACTTGATTATATAATCCATTTATATCAGTAGATATTTTACCATTAGTATCCTTATTATAAATAGTTATGGAAACATTATCTTTAATCTTATAAGACTTTATTTCATTTGATTGGTTATACATATACCAATTTGAGAAATCTCTATCTGTGATGCCTATTTCTTTCATTCTTTCTTTTTGGTCTGCAGTAACTATTTCTAGGTCATCAAAATCAACTATCTTAGTCCCTTTATCAATGTTTTTTATAGTACCAAATATAGAAACTAAATTTTCTTTTTTTACTTCTGAAGGTACACTTGTATCTGTATTTGATACTGTTTTTTCATTTACTTTTGAAGATGTACTTGTATCTACATTTGATACTTTTTTTTCATTCACTTGCTCTTTTGTACTTGAGCATGAAATAGTAAACATAGTAATTAGTATTATAGTAAAAAAATTAATTAACTTAACTTTCTTTAATTTATTAACTTTTTGTTTTTTCAAGTTAAAATCCTCCTTTAAATTATAATTTCTTTGAAACTTTATCTTCTTTATACAAGAATAAAAACTAAAAATCTATTCACATTTATATTTACTTTATTGTTCTAAATTCAAATCCTTTGTCTTTAAAAATATTAATTATGTCTTGAATAGACTTTGCTGTTTCTTCTTTTCCATAAGTATCATGCATTAATATTACTACACTATCTGCATTTGGTCCTAATAGATTTAAATTTTTTCTTGTTATTTCAGTTAGTTCTTTAGCAGTTTTGTTTGGCTTTCCTTCAGCA
The DNA here is from genome assembly GCF_031626875.1 of Clostridium sp. SHJSY1. Lineage (NCBI taxonomy): Bacteria > Bacillati > Bacillota > Clostridia > Eubacteriales > Clostridiaceae > Clostridium > Clostridium sp. SHJSY1. The sequence continues at coordinate 14,056 of NZ_JANDMF010000052.1, read as the reverse complement.
TCTTCTGATAATGTATTCCAATCTATAATTGCATACCTTTTATCTACAAGAACAGGTCTTATATTTTTTCTGCCCTTCCATGACCAATATCCTCCTGGAAATCTAATAACTCTAGTAGAAAATTTTTCACCTAATACACTTTTTAATTCCTTATCACATTTTTCTACATCTGCCATAAAGTTATCAACATTTACTGTATCATGAGGATAGAGATATTTATATTCATGACTGTATGTATGATTACCTATAGCATGTCCTTCAGCTACAGTTCTTTTTAATATTTCACTTGACGCTTTAGAACTATTTATTTGTTTTCCCATAATAAAAAATGTAGCTTTTATATTATTAGCTTTTAATGTATCTAATACTTTAGGAGTATTTGTTGTAGATGGACCATCATCAAAGGTTAAATATACAACTTTTTTACCATCTTTTCGCACAGGATACCTTAATTCACCTTTAATTAATTTTTCTGTAGTATGAAATAATTCAATTGCATCATCAGCATTTGGATCTTTATCTATTGGAGTATAATTACTTTCATCTATAATTTCTGATTTTATCTCTAAATCTTTTTCTTTTGATTCTGATTTAATTTCCCTTTCAATATTTTTTTCTATTGTTCTTCCATCTATTGGTTTAACTTTATCTATTACTTCTGTTTTAGTGTAACACTTTACATTATCATCTTTAAATTCCAATCCAGCTACAAGCGCCCCAATAGAAAAAGCCATTACAATTATTGTACAAACTATTGCATATTTTCTTGCCTTTTTTTTAAATCTTAACCTTCTTCTATACTTTTCCACTCTTCTCATATTTTTCTCCATATATTTACTTTTACAATATTATTAAACATAAAATAAAGTTTTATATCTTTATTCAGATACTTTTTTAATATGTGCAAGGTCTAAAGATCCACCAGCAAAACCACATACCTTTTTATTAACTAAATCTATATTAATATAAATAACATCTGTATCTTTTTCACCATAAGTAAATACATATTGTTTTTCTTTATCCATTTGTTCATAGCAATATTCACCTAAAAGCTTCAAGTTATCTACATTATCAATAAGTTTATATTTTTTTACAAATTTAATACTTAATTCTTTCATTTCTTGAACTGACATTTCTTGAACTGGATTACTTTTATCTCCATTCTCTTTGATAAATTCTATTTTTCCAGTCAAAACATCTACAATGCCGCAATAGCTCACATTTGTTTTTTCTGAATTCCAACTTATAATCCACTGTACTAAATTATTTTCACTATCTCTACTTGGACTAATATCTAAATTTAATTTTTTACTTTTCTCCTTTATATCAAAATATCTACTCAATGCTTCTTCCATTATTTCTACTGCTCTTTCTTTTGTAATTTTACCATTACTTCCCCTAGAAATCTCATTGTTACTATCTTTCATAACTTCATCATTACTATCTTCTGACTTTGTTACTTCTGTTTTCTCTGTCATTAATACATTTCTTTTTATTGTATTTTTTGATGTTTGAGCAAAAATTTTAGTACCTCCAATACTTAATACTCCAAGTATTGCTAAAGCTATTAGCATTTTTGATTTCATTATTATCCCCCTTAGTTGTAACTGAATTTACTTTTCTCTTTCCATCAACTAAATCATATACTATATACTTATACAAATTACTTAATAGTTGTAAATTAGTTGTAAAATTTAATTGAATATTAGTTTTATTGTAGTTCCATTATATACTTTACTCTCTATTTCTAATGTAGCATTATGAACTTTTGCTATTTCAGCACATATAGAAAGTCCAAGTCCAGCACCATTGTTAGCTCTAGTTCTAGATTTATCTACAACATAAAAAGCTTCAAAAACTTTAGATATATCTTTTTCAGCAATTCCAATTCCTTCATCTTTTACTTCTATTACAATTTTATTTTCTGCATTTTTATATACATTCAAATAAATTGTGCTATTTTCTTTTGAAGCCTTGATAGAATTATCAATTAAGTTGCTAATTAAATTTCTAATTAAATCCCTTTCTACAAGAATCTCATATTCTGAATTGCAGATAGATAACTTTATATTTTTTTTCTGCAATTTAGGATTTAAATGCTCTTTTATATCTAGAAATATCTTATGTGTATTTTCCTTTTTCATTATAAAATTATCTCTTTTAAGTAATATTAAATCCATCATTTTCCAAGAAAGTTTTTCTAATCTTTTTGCTTCTTTCAATATATGAGTTAATCCATCTATTGAAATTTCTTCTTTGTATTCAGTTGAACGAAGAAAATCTGCATATGCAATTATAGAAGTTAATGGTGTTTTTAATTCATGTGTGAAATTATCTATAAATCTTTGTTTTTCTTCAGCTTTTATTTGTAATTCATTTACTTTTTCATCAATGGCATTTGCCATTTCATTAAAGTTTTTTGCTAAAATCCCCACTTCATCCTTGCAATTTATATCTACTCTTTCTGAATACTCACCATTAGAAACTTTTTTCACAGAATTCACCAACTTGTATATAGGCCTGGTAATATACTTACTTAGAAAATACATACCAACAGCTAATATTAAAGTTACTATAAATGATATTTTAATAAAAAAATTATATTGTTCTTCTTTATCTTGGTATATATATGTTACATCTCGAATATAAGAAAGTTTAAAATCATTTTCTTGAATTCTTACTAAACCAGATATAAATAATAACGTTCTATTTTCTACGTCTCTTATAATATATTGTCTATTAGTTGATGAATCTTGAAGCTCTTCTCTTTCTTCTGGAATCTTAAATGGTAGGTTATTAAAAATCACATTATTTTCTTTATCAAGAACCTCTAAATATATGTCCTTATAGTTAATTTGGTCAAAATAGTTTTGAATACTTTTTTCATATATGTATGTATTAAACTCTGATGTATTTTCATATACATAAGTATTTGAAATCTTATTATAAAAATCAAGTCCTTCTGAAATAGTTTTATGTTCAGTTAATGATCTATTTATCTCTCTTTTTAAACTTAAATTACTACTGTTTTCTATAAAAAAGATAACTCCTAAATTAAATACTATTAAAAATAACAATAATGAATATATAAAGATTTTTTGCCAAAATTTCATTTATATCTCCAACCTATACCCAATTTTATATACTGTTTTTATTTCATCATCTAAATTCAGCTTTTTTCTGAGTTTTTGAATATGCATATCAACAGTTCTTGTTTCCCCTAAGTAATCATATCCCCAAACTTTCTCTAAAATTTTTTCTCTAGATAAAGCAATTCCTTTATTCTCAACCAAAAGTCTTAGAAGATCAAATTCTTTCATAGTTAAATCTATAACTTTATTTTCCTGTTTTACAACTCTCTGTTCTATATTTATTTCTAAATTTTTAGCAATTAGTATATTACTTTTTTTACCATAACGTCTTAAAACTGCTTCAATTCTTGCCAAAAGTTCTATTGATTCAAAGGGCTTTACTATATAATCATCTGCACCCATTTTTAATCCCTTTACTCTATCTAATAAGGAATTTCTTGCTGTCAAAAAAATTACTGGAAGCTCTTCGTTTTTTATTTTTTCTATAACTTCAAAACCATCTATTTTAGGAATCATAACATCTAAAATAATCAAATCGAAACTTTCTTTTCCGATTATTTTAATTGCCTCTTCTCCATCATAAACCTGTTTAGTATTATAATTAACCATTTGTAAGTTTAATTTTATTATATCTGAAACAACCTGGTCATCTTCAACTATTAAAATTTTTTGCATTTGTATACCTCCTAGAAATGTTGTTAATGTTTGTTCTTCATCTTAACTATAATTTATATATTTATATTATTCAAGGATTTAAAAAGTCTACATTAGAGTACTAAATAGCTCTATTTAGCATGTATAATTTCCCCAATCCAATTACTTACACTTCTCTAAAAAATGCAAACTAATTTTTTACAATAATTCATGTTACTAAGACCTTTGTATCTCATTTCACATTAAAGCAGTAAAACAAGTTTTAAAAATAAAAAGTGTAGATTTTATTACTGCACAAAAAATCTACACTTTACTTCTTTCTAAAATATTTAAATTAATTATTATAAAAATTAAATGTCCTGAATTTTGTAAAGTTTTGCTCCATGTGCTAAAACTTCTACTTTAATCACATCAACCAATCCTTCAAAAACTTTACCACACCACAATTCCTTAAACTTCTTATCCTTAAAAGAATTTAACTCAATTTCTTCAGCTCTGATAGAAATCTTTCGTTTTTCATCACTTAAATTGAAAGCTGCAAGATAATAAATATCCTCCACTAAATCTCTAGTTAGCCATATAGCCTGCTCTTTATTTCGCATTATCTGTTTAGCTCCCTTTGAATTAGATAAAAGCCTCAATACTTTTTTATTTGTAATAATAGCTTTAGTCCATTCATCTAGCTTTGTTAATTCTGCACCAAGCATTAAAGGTGACCTAAATATGCACCATAAAGTCATCATGGTTACTTGTTCTTCTTTAGTAAAATTGGTGTACCGTTCATTATTAAATCCTTTTCCTATACATCCCAAAGGCAACATATCACAATCAGGATAGCATCCCTCTGATACGTGATTTTGCCATATCTCACATCTTTCAAACATATTCAATAGAGTATTCCAACTATCCCAAAAATCATCTGTAATACGCCACATATTTGCATACTTTTCATAATACCAAGATTTTTCTATTAAAGCAGGACCTGGTGAGAGGCTTAGCACTATTGGATGCCCACATTGTTCTATGGCATTATGAATCATCTCTATTTCTCTTTCTGCAGAAGATGCATCATATCTTCCAATATCATCAAACTTTACATAGTCTACTCCCCACTGAGCATACAATTCAAAAATAGAGTTGTAATATTCTTGTGCTCCTTCTATGTTTACCTCCACCCCATACATATCTGGATTCCACATGCATATGGAATATGGATTAGCAATTTCATTTGCTGTAGACTTAGTTCCTAAAATTTTCATATGATTATGTGCAGCAATCCTAGGTATGCCACGCATAATATGTATACCAAATTTAAGACCAAGATCATGCACATAGTCTGCCAATGGTTTAAATCCTTGACCATTTACTGAAGATGGAAAACGGTCAGGACAAGGTAACAACCTAGAATATTCATCAATTTCTACTTTTCCAAAAGGTTTGTACTGATATTGTTCTCTCTGTTTGCCTGTATCATAAGCATACCATTCTATATCTACCACAATATATTCCCATCCAAACTCTTTTAAATGCTCAGCCATATAGTATGCATTAGCTTTAACTTGTTCTTCATTTACAGTAGTATCATAATAATCATAGCTATTCCATCCCATAGGTGGAGTAATTGCAAACTTGTTTTTATTCATAAAAATCCACCAGCTTTTCTTCATCTCTTGTAAATTGTATATCTTTAATCTCTTTATATTTAATCCTACATACTCCATCTATGCTAGATTTGACTTTAACACTTACTAATTCTCCATTATTCCACTCGATATCAACCTCAAATCCACCTCTAGCTTTAAGGCCTTTTATCTTTCCCATTTGCCACTTTTTAGGCAAAGCTGGAAGTAACTCAATATAATCTTTATGACTTTGTATTAACATCTCTGCTATAGCTGCTGTTCCTCCAAAATTCCCATCAATCTGAAAAGGCGGACAAACATTAAATAAGTTTGTGAAAGTAAGCTTTCTTAACAATACTAATAGATATTTATATGCTGATTCTGAATCTTTAAGCCTTGCAAACAAGCTAACAACCCATGCTGCACTCCACCCAGTATGGCCTCCCCCATGACTTAATCTTCTTTTTAAAGAAACTCTTGCAGCTTCAAATGTTTCTTTTGAATTCTCTTCTGTTATTTCATTTCCTGGGTATAAGCCAAATAAATGTGATAAATGTCTATGACCTATTTCAAATTCATCAAAATCCTTAAACCATTCTTGTAATTGCCCATGCTTTCCTATTTTATATGGATATAATTTTTCTTTAGCTTTTTCCATTTCTTTTCTAAAAATAGCATCCTTATTCAAAATAATTGAAGCTTTTATACAATTAGTAAATAAATTTCTTGAAAGAGCCATATCCATTGTTGAAGCTATACTTGGTGAACATTTTTCTCCTTCCTTAGTTAAAAAATTATTCTCCGGAGATATTGATGGACAGGTTACTAAGTAGCCATTTTCATCTGTAATTAACCAATCTAATAAAAATATTGCAGCTTCTTTCATTAGAGGATATGCTTCTTCTAGGAAGTTTTTATCCTGTGTAAATTCATAATGCTCCCAAATATGGCTACAAAACCAAACTCCTGCCATAGGCCAATATGCCCATTCTGCACTTCCACCTGCTGGAGCTGTTTGTCTCCATAGGTCTACATTATGATTTACTGCCCAGCCTCTACATCCATATCTCTTTTTAGCAGTTTCTTCTCCACTTTCAGATACTTCTTTTATCATTTTAAATAATGGTTTATGACATTCTGATAAATTACAAACTTCTGCTGGCCAATAATTCATTTCTACATTTATATTTGTAGTATAATTACTGCTCCATGCTGGTCTTAAATCTTCATTCCAGATACCTTGAAGGTTTGAAGGCTGACTTCCTTCTCTAGAACTTGCTATTAAAAGATATCTTCCATATTGAAAATATAATGGTATTAATGATAAATCTTCTTCTCCATTAATAACTTTCTGCAATCTTTCATCTGTTGGAATTTCATTTGTCTTTCCTTCACCTAAAGTGAATTCAACTCTCTTAAAAAGTTTTGTGTATTCATTTAAGTGATTTAAAAATATTTCTTCATAAGACTTATTTTTAATATTTTCTAAAGTATTCTTAATTAACTTATCTACATCCTTTCCATTGGTTCCTGGTTCATTTTTAAAACCATTAAAGCTTGTGTGAGCTATGATTTTAAAAATTACACTGTCAGCATTCTCAATATTAAGAATTCCATCTTTAGACCATAGCTTGCCACCTTCAGATTCACCTATCAATAAAACTTGAAAGTCCATTCCCCTTTTACCTTCTTCATCATAAATGATAGGATCCTCATCATTTTCATAAGAAGGAAGTGCATATATTGGTGCTTTTCCCTTTAATTTTATTGAAGAATCATCATTACTTTCTACATTAAATCTTAATAAGCTATCAAGTGAAACCTTAAAGTTTAATTTTCCTTTATCACTTGAAGTAAATTTGATTATAATTGCGTTATCTGGATTGGAAATAAATAATTCTCTTTTATATTCAGTATTATTTATTTTATATTTAACATTTACAACTCCATTTTCTAAATCTAATTCTCTCACATATTCTGTATATTCTTCTGTATGTCCAAAATCTAGATATAAATTTCCCATAGGTGCATATGACTCATTCCAAGGTCCTAATAATTTTTCATTTATAAGTGATTGTCCTTCTTTATATTTTCCTGAAAAGATTAGTTTTCTTGCTTCTTCTAAATCCTTTAATGATGAACCTTCCTCTTCAACTGGAGCTCCCATCCATAAAGTATCCTCATTTAATTGAATTCTTTCTTTAGAAACATCTCCAAATACCATGGCCCCTAATCTTCCATTTCCAAGAGGAAGAGCTTCTACCCATTTTTTTGCTGGTTTCTTATACCACAATCTTAAATTGTTATCCTTCATATATAAACTCTCCTAAACTTAAAACCTATATTCTGAATTAACTGTTAATTCTCCTTTTAACCTTATATCTTCAGCAGATGTTCCAACAAGCACTTTAAACTTACCTGCTTCAACCTTCCACCTTTTATCTTCCACACTATAAAATGCAAAAGATTTTTTATTTAACTTAACTTTAATTTCCTTAGTTTCTCCTGCTTTTAAGAATATTTTATCAAATCCTTTTAATTCAATAAGAGGTCTTTTCACAGTCGAATCTACATCTTTTACATACACTTGTGAAATTTCTTTTCCAGCAACTCTTGAAGTGTTTGTTACCTTAAACTTAAGGGTTACATCTACATTTTCTGCTTCTTCATTAACACTTAAACTTAAATCTTTATATTCAAAGGTTGAATATGAAAGACCATGTCCAAAAGGAAATAATGGTTCTACATTATAACTAGAAAAGTATCTATAGCCAACAAAAATACCTTCTGAATATTTAACAGTTTTTCCACCTGGAAATTCACCTATACTATGCGCAGGACAATCTTCTAAATTCTTAGGGAAGGTAACAGGTAGCTTTCCTGAAGGATTAACATCTCCAAATAATACTTCAGCTAAAGCCCTTCCTCCTTCCATACCGTTATACCAAGTTTGAACTACTGAAGGCGCCGCCTCTATCCACTCTGTCATTTTAGTTGGAGTTCCACTAAGAATTACTACAGTAGCATTTTTGTTCACCTCTAAGACTCTTTTAATAAGTTCATCTTGCTTATATGGAAGATCTAAATCCGTTTTATCATAACCTTCACTATCTACATAATGCTTTATCTTTTCATCCTTTGAAATTGTAAGTGCATTATCTTTCAATTCTAATTCATCTGCAGTATGTTTTAATCCTCCAACAATCACTACAGCATCAGAATTTTGTGCTAATCTAACTGCTTCTTCTATTAATTCTTCCTTTTTAGCATTATCTGAACTATATCCCTTTGCATAACTTACTTCAGTTTGTCCACCTAGTCTCATTTTTATTCCAAGTAGAGGAGTTATTTCATATAACGCTTTTATCTCTGCACTTCCTCCTCCATTTGAATGTACTATATTAGCGTTTTCACCTATTACAGCCACTCTCTTTATGTCTTTATCTTTAAAAGGTAGAATATCATTATCATTCTTCAATAAGACAATTGATTCTCTAGCTACATTAAGAACTTCTTCTCTACTTTTAAAATCATTATAACTACCTCTTTTTCTTTCATTAGAAAAAGCATTTACTTTATACATTAATCTTAAAATTCTTCTAACCTTTTCATCTATTATTTCTTCTTTTATTTCTCCTTCTTTTACAGCTTGAATTAATGGATTTGCAAAGAAATAATCATCAAAGTTAAAAGTAACATTCATTTCAACATCTAAACCTGCTTCTGCTGCTTCTATAGTATCATGAACTGCTCCCCAGTCTGATATTACAACTCCATCAAAGTCCCACTCATCCTCTAATATTTCTTTTAATAAATACTTACTATGAGAACAATAGTAACCAAACAACTTATTATAAGCTGTCATTATAGAATAAGCATTTCCTTTCTTTACAGCTGCTTCAAAGGCAGGTAAATAAATTTCTCTAAGAGTTCTTTCATCTATCTCAACTTCAACATTAAGTCGTTCTGTCTCTTGATTATTAACGGCAAAATGCTTTACACAAACAGATACATCATTTTTTTCTTGAACACCCTTAATAAAAGGTACAACCATTTCACTAATTAAATAAGGGTCCTCTGACATATATTCAAAATTTCTGCCACAAAGAGGACTTCTAACAATATTAATTCCAGGGCCTAAAATAACATCTTTTCCCCTTCCTCTTGCTTCCTTACCTAATACTTTTCCAGCTCTATGGGCTAAGTCTGTATTCCAAGTAGCTGCTAAGGCAGTATTACAAGGAAGATATGTTGTATAATCATCTGAATTTCCTATAGGCATCCAACTAGCATCTGGAAATTCATTTCTTACTCCCATTGGTCCATCTGACATCTTTAATGGAGGTATTCCAAGTCTTTCTACCCCCTCTGTTCTAAATAATCCTCTACCATGACACATTCCAACCTTTTCTTCTAAAGTAAGTTTAGATATTAATTCTTCTATTCTCTCTTCATACATAGTTATTACCTCCACACACTTATTCATATACAAATAGGAAGGCTTAACCTTCCTATTTAATTACCTCAATTCACATACTGCTCTACAGTTTCCAGAAAGTACAACCTTTGTATCATTTCCTTCAACTCTAATGCTACCGCCTTCAACATTCTTTATATATACTACATTCTTAAATATAATGTTAAATGGCTTATCTACACCTTCTGATTCTATAGTTATCTTATTATTTCTCTTTAATACTTTTACACTAAGTGTTTCATTTTCATTCATATCTAATACTTTTGTAGATGCTTCTACTCCATCTTTCAATTCATATGCAAGTATAGATACATCTTCTCTATAGTCATAATCTGGCACCTTATTTTCATTACCAATTGCAATTAAACTATTTTCTTTAACTAACATAGGAATACTTAAATAATCATGTATCTCCTTAACCCATCTTCCACCTTCACATTTCTTGCCAGTAATAAAGTTAGTCCATTTACCCTCTGGTAAATAATATGCTGCTTCTCCTAATTCATTAAAGATAGGAGCAACCAAAATAGAATCTCCAAGCATATATTGCTTATCTAAATGGGTGCAAGCTAAATCATCTTGGAATTCCAATATCATAGACCTCATAACTGGAATTCCTGTTTCATGTGCAAATACTGAAGTTTTATACAAATAAGGCATTAAGCTACATTTTAACTTTGTAAAGAATCTAACTATATCAACTGCCTCTTCATCATAAAGCCAAGGCACTCTATAGGATGTACTTCCATGTAATCTACTGTGAGATGATAAAAGACCAAATGCCACCCATCTCTTATATACATCTGCTGTTGATGTACTTTCAAATCCTCCTATATCATGACTCCAGAATCCAAAACCAGACATACATAAAGATAATCCACCTCTTAAACTTTCTGCCATAGACTCATAATTTGATTCACAATCACCACCCCAATGTACAGGAAATTGTTGTCCTCCTGTTGTTGCTGACCTTGCAAATAAAACTGCTTCCTTTTCTCCTGAAACTTCTTTTATAGTATCAAAAACTACTTTATTATAGATTTGAGTATAATAATTATGCATCTTATATGGGTCTGAACCATCAAAATACACAGCATTAGTTGGTATACGTTCACCAAAGTCAGTTTTGAAACAATCCACTCCCATATCCATTAATTCTTTTAATTTACCTGAATACCACTTGCAGGCATCTGGATTTGTAAAGTCTACTATTCCCATAGCTGGCTGCCACATATCCCATTGCCATACATCTCCATTAGGTCTTTTTATAAAATATCCATTCTTCATTCCTTCATCAAATAATTTTGATTCCTGTGCAATATATGGATTTATCCAAACACATATTTTTAATCCCTTCTCTTTTAATCTCTTTAGCATTCCTCTTGGGTCTGGGAACACTCTATTATCCCATTCAAAATTGCACCAGTTATAATCCTTCATCCAGAAACAGTCAAAATGGAATACTCTAAGAGGTAAATCTCTAGCCGCCATACCATCAACAAATTCTGTTACAGTCTTTTCATCATAATTTGTAGTGAAGGATGTTGTAAGCCATAGTCCAAAAGACCAAGCTGGAGGAAGGGCTGGTTTTCCTGTTAAACTTGTATAGTTTTCTATAACTTTTTTCATTGACCCTCCACCAATGATGAAGTAATCAATATACTCTCCTGGCACACTGACTTGAACCTTTGTAACCTTCTCTGATGCAACTTCAAAGGATACTTTTTCTGTATGATTTACAAATACTCCGTATCCCTTATTTGTTACGTAAAAAGGGATATTTTTATAAGATTGTTCTGTACTTGTTCCACCATCTTCATTCCATATATCAACTGTTTGTCCATTCTTTACGAATGGAGTAAATCTTTCTCCAAGCCCATATACTAATTCTCCTACTGAAAGTTGAAGTTGCTCTCTCATATATACATCTTTCTTATCTTCTATTACATATGCTAGCCCTCTTCCAAGGCTTGATGTTAATTTCTTTTCCTTTTCATAAAAATTCATTGACCATGAATCTTTTTCTATCTCCATTTTAAGGTTACCTGATTTGAATAAAACCTTACTATCATTTTCTTCGATTTGAACCTTATTATCATTTTCTTCATAAATATCAAAACTTGGTGCTTTAACTTGCTGTCCCATGTAGTGATATGCTCTAATTCTTATTACATCCTCCATTGGAGATGTAATTTTATATGTTATAACTGGACCTCCTAAAGTATCTCCTCTATGATTTATTCTGTTACAAGGAGCATAAACAGTTAACTCCTTTTCTTCTATCTTTGTACTATAAACTTCTTGTGGGCTAAATGTTTCAACCCCTTCTCTATTCAACCAACAACCATTACTAAATTTCATTTTGTATCCCTCCCTATATAATAAAATCACCTCAAAATAAGATATTATATTTTGAGGTGACCTCTTTAAATGCTTAATTCCAAAGTTCTAATTTTTCCTTAACCAAATCAGTCATAGCCTTGTTTGCTTTTTCTATATCCATAGCTTTAAGATCTGATTGAATCTTATCCCAAGTTGAATCAAAATCTGATTCTTTTCCAAGAATTGCTTGAGTTATTGCTTTTTGAACATAATCATCAGCTTTCTTTTGAATAATAGCTAAGTCTCCATCACTAGGAATTGTATATTGCCATGCTTGTCCATGCTTAGATTCTCCTAATTCTTCAGATGTAGGGAATATATCTCCCCATGATTTTGCTCCATAAGCTTTCAATGTCTCTTTTTCAGCTGAATTATAATTTTTAATATAATTCTCTACTGAATTCATTGTATAAGTATCACCATTTGAATCTACAGCCCCATCTCCTCTTTGTGGAAATGGATATACATACTTAGTTATACCAGTTTTCATTGCAAAGTCTTTATCAGTATTTTTTTGTTGTTGCACTTCTGGCTTAATTACTCTTTTGCCATTTTCTACTGTATAATGTTCTCCCTCAATACCCCAATTTAATAGAACTTGAGCTTCATCTGATGCTAACCAATCTAAGAATTTAAATGCTCTTTCTTTATCTTTGCAAGATGATGAAATACCAACTCCTTTTGCGCCACTAAACCCAAAATTCTTTCTTGCAGGATCTTTATATTTATCACTTAATGTAACAGAAAGAGGTGCAAATGTTCTTTCATCCATACCTGATGCTTGTAAAGTCTTAGTTGCTTGATCATAATCCCATCTAGCATCTGAAAGACCCAAAACAATACCTTGAGTTATTTTAGCTTTGTATGCATCTTCCTTTTGAGTAAATGATTCTGGATCTAATAATCCTTCTGCATTTATATGATTTAACCACTTAAAATAGGTTTTCACTTCTGGTATTTGGAACTTATAAGTTGCTTCTCCTGTTTCATCATCAACTTTAAATTGCCCATCATCTGGAATACCTGCTACATATCCCCCTATATTTCCACATGTATTTGCCCATCTCCAATCACTTGCCATTAGAGACATACCTATAGTCTTTTTACCATTAATTTCAGGATATTTTGCTATATAATCCTTTAATGCTTTTTCATAGTCCTCTAAAGTTTTTATTTTAGGATATTTCAATTCTTTTAATACAGAATTTTGAATCTGTAAATTTCCATTTGGATTTTGTATTCCTTCATTAATACCACTTACTGAATATGTTCCTACTGTATATATAGATGGATCATCAGCAGTATATTTTAGTCTATTTATTTGGTCTCCATATAAAGCTTTTAAGTTTTTTCCATTTTTATCTATATAATCATCAAGCTTAATAAGAGCTCCTGCATCTATTAACTTACCAGTATCATCTTTCCCATATATTAAGTCTGGATACTCACCACTTGCAATCATAAGAGGAATTGCTTGTTTATCACCAGCTACTGGATGAGTGATTTTTAATGTTACGCCTGTTAGTTCTGTTATCTTTTTAGCTACATCATCATCAAAATTAATATCTACTGAAGAATCATTAGTAAACATAGTTAATGTTATAGGTGACTTATCATCTCCGCTAATAGATGATGAATCTGCCTTATCTTTTGTGCTACCACATCCTACCATACTTGTACTAAGTAAAGCGAATGAAAGTATTATTGATAAAATCTTGCATTTTTTCATTAATCTTTCCCCCTCAATTGATATGAGCACTCACGGAAACTCAATAAAGCCCATGGGTATGCCCTTTTTTTATTATTTTTTTTAGTTATTTCCCCCATTT
>NZ_JANDMF010000051.1:0-6259 GCF_031626875.1 Clostridium sp. SHJSY1 | reverse complement strand
TTATATGTTTTTATAAAGTAAAGACAAAAGAGATATTTTCAGGAATGAAAATATCTCTTTTGTCAACGGTCTGAAATACCGTATTCTAAAATACGGTATTTTTACTTTCAATGCTATATAAATAAATTTAATCCTGAATCTTCAGTCGCACCTAAGTATGAAGCAACTCCACCTATTTCAACACCATCAATAAATTCTTCTTTCTTTATTCCCATAAGTTCCATACTCATAGAGCATGCAACAACTTTAACTCCCATCTTAATTGCATTTTCTATAAGAGTTTCTAAATCATCAACATTATGCTTTTTCATTATTTGTTTTATCATAGTAGGTCCCATTCCCATCATATTCATTTGTGATAATGGTAGCTTACCAGGATGTGATGGCAACATCATATCAAACATTTTTTCCATTGAATCTTTATTGACTTTAGGTTTCTTTCTACTTTTTAATATATTCAATCCCCAAAAAGTAAAAAACATAGTTACTTCTTTACCCATTGAAGCTGCTCCAGTAGCAATAATAAAAGAAGCAATGGCCTTATCTAAATCTCCACTAAATACAACTAAAGTTGCTCCATTCTTATCTTGAGTTACTACTGTATTATTAGTTTCTTTTCTATTTATTCCTTTTTGAATATGAGCAATAAAAGCTTTTTCATTCTTGTTAAATTCTGATTTTAATAAAGTATTATTAGTTTTTTCACACCATGATTTAATATCCTTACTAAAACCTGGATCACTTGCTTTTACTTCTAATATTTCTCCATCTTGCATTTTACTTATTTCTTCAAATACTCGTCTTATTGGCCCTGGACATTGAAGTCCGCAAGCATTTAGACTCACCTTTGCATTTATCTCCGTTATATCCAAATTTTCCAAATCCATAACAGCTACCTCTTCTTTAAAATCTTCACTTTCATTGCACTGATTTCTTATACTTTCTTCAGCTCTTTTTACATAAAAATATGTCTTTATTCCACCATCCACATTAATAGCATCTATTCCATGATGTTTTAATACTTGGCAACCAACATATCCTCTTTGCCCAACCTGACATGTAACATATACATTTTTATCTTTTGGTATTTCATTTAACCTATCTCTAAGTTCCCCAAGTGGAATGTGAATAGAATTATCCAATTCACCTGTAGTAAGTTCAAATGCTTCTCTTACATCTATGATTATTGAATTCTCTTTATTAAGATTATCTATTTCATACCACTGAATAGTATCCACAAGTCCTTCTATAATATTTGAAGCATAATATCCGAGCATATTAACTGGATCTTTTGCTGAATTATATGGTGGAGCATAGCACACTTCAATATCTTGCAAATCATAAACATTAATATTTCCTTTAATTGCTGTAGCAATTATGTCTATTCGTTTTTCCACTCCATCCATTCCTACCCCTTGAGCTCCAAATACCCTTCCATTTTTAGGATCAAACAACATTTTTAAGGCTATTGGAAATGAACCTGGATAATATCCTGCATGAGAACCTGGGTGAATATGAATAGCTTTATACTCAATTCCTAATCTTTTTAAAGTCTTTTCATTATTTCCAGTTGTAGCAACAGTATAATCAAATACCTTTGCAACAGATGATCCAAGTGTTCCTTTGTATTCTATATTTTTACCGCAGATATTATCTGCAACTATTCTTCCTTGTCTATTTGCTGGCCAAGCTAATGGAATCATTGTCAATCTTTTATTTACAAAATCCATAACCTCTATGGCATCACCTAATGCATATATATTTTCATCTGATGTTTTCATATATTTATCTACTATAATTGCATCTCTTTCATTTAATTCCAAATCAGCTTCTTTTGCAATTGTAGTCTCAGGTTTTACTCCAATTGATAATATAATAATATCTACATCAATTTCTTTTCCACTATTTAATATTATCCTTCTACCTTTGTCTTTAAATTCTTTTACTCCATCTTTTAAAATCAATGATACATTTTTATCTATTAGATGTTCATGAATTATACTTGCCATTTCTATATCTAGAGGTGCCATTACTTGATCACTTGCTTCTACCACAGTAATATTTAGACCTCTTTCGTGTAGATTTTCAGCCATTTCAAGCCCAATAAATCCTCCCCCAATAACCACTGCCTTTTTAGGTTTTTGATTATCTACATAATCTTTTATTTTATCTGTATCTGGAATATTTCTAAGAGTAAATAGATTTTCACAATCATCAATTCCTGGAATTCCTGGTTTTAATGGTTTTGCACCAGGAGATAAAACTAATACATCATAACCTTCTTCATAAATATTTCCTGTTTTATACTCTTTAACAGTAACCTTTTTATTTTCTTTATCTATCTTTATAACTTCACTTAGATTTCTTATATCTAAATTAAATTTTGCACTCATCTCTTCTACTGTTTGAACAATTAATTTCTCTCTTTCCACAATTGTTTCTCCTATATAATAAGGAAGCCCACAATTAGCAAAAGATATATATTCTCCTTTTTCAAACATAATTATTTCTGAATTTTCATCTAATCTTCTAAGTCTTGCTGCTGTTGATGCCCCACCTGCAACTCCACCTATAATAATAATTTTTTTATTCATAGCGAATCTCCTCTTACTTATTAGTATTTATAATTAATTTTTTAACAATCTTTTTAGTTTGTATGTTTTTAGTTTACCCCATATCTTCTTAGCTATCTGTGACTTTATCACTAAAATAATAAAATCTCTTTTTTAACATTTCAAGCCAAAATAACTTATATTTAACGATAATTTATCCATTACTATGTAGACTCATATAAATTAATCCTGTATTATTTATCACATAGAATTTTGTATATATACAATATTATGTAAGAGGAATTCTAAACTAATTATTTTCAAGGGGGATTTATAATGAATTTATTTCACAAAACTAAATTTACATCAATTCTGACAACTACCATTGTAACTATTGCACTTGTGCTACCTTTACATCAAATACCTGCAAAGGCTTCCGAAAACTCAAGAACATTTAAAGTTTTATCTTTAAATGTAGCAGGCTTACCTGCAATCCTTTCTAGTAGTAAGCCAAGTAGTAATACTAGTTTAATGAGTCCATTATTAAATAACTATGATGTTGTTAGTGTTCAAGAAGATTTTGCTTATCACAATGATTTAATTTCAAAAGTTACACTTCCTTACTTAACGCCTACAAGTGGTAATGTTCCTTTAGGCGATGGTATGAATTTTATGTCTCGTTTCCCACTCTACGAAACTACTCGATATAAGTGGAAAGACTCACATGGTATTATATCAGACGGTGCTGACCAGATGACTCCAAAAGGAATTTTATATTCTTCTATGGAAATTGAACCTGGCTACTTTGTTGATATTTATGATATTCACGCAGATGCTGATACTGATGAAGCTTCTCTTGAAGCTAGACGTTCAAACATGGAACAACTTGCTTCCCTTATTAATGAACGTTCAACTGGTAAAGCTGTTATTGTTATTGGTGATACTAATTCACGTTATACAAGAGCTGGTGATAATTTTGAAGATGCTGTTGTTAAGAAATGTGGATTGACAGATGCTTGGATTCAACTTGTAAGAAATGGTGATGTACCTAAAGATGGAGATGCAATAATGGATTCCAATAATCCAAATAGTGCAAATAATGAAGTTGTTGATAAAATATTTTATAGAAGTGGAAAAAATGTTAACTTAATCGCTAAAAGTTATTCACTTTTAGACAAAGAATTTACAGATTCTAATGGCAAGCAACTATCTGATCATTATCCTATTACTACAACATTTGAATATTCACTAAACAAAGAAACACAAATGACTGAAACTTTTGGTGGTGCAGGTGGTACTGGATTCAGTTTTATTGAAAAAATGAATAATACCTTTCCAAATAAAGTTGCTATAAGAAGTGGCTCACGTCTTGATTCAATAGCTTTTACTTACAATAATGTTGTGGCTCAAGTTGGTGGAACAGGTGGTTCTTATAAAGAACTTGTTTTAGGTAAAAATGAATATATAACATCAATGGAGCTTTCAAAAGCAAAAAAAGATCTTTTAGGAACAAATAGAATTTCTTATATTAAGCTAACTACAAATCTTGGTCATACATTAGAGGGTGGTACTAAAGGTGATACTATTACTTTTAAAGCTCCTAATGGCTACTCAATTGCTGGATTGTATGGTTTTGCTGATGATGAAATTGACAGATTAGGTGCAATATACAAATCCATATAAAAAAACTTCCAAGAACTATCGTATTAGTGGATTAAAGACCATTAATGATAGTTCTTTCCTTTTATTTTTGTTCATAATATTAATTATATTTTTAAAACATATACTTTTTTTATTTTAGTTAAATTATATTTCTCATAACTTTTTTCCGACTTAGATAAAGATTTTAAAAAATTTGTCGATATATTACTTATGACAATTTCTTTGTCAAAAAGGATAAATTATACAAGGAGGTATTTAATTTGGAAAAATGTCTTAAATCTAATTTTGTGAAATTAATACTATTTCTTTTTTTCTCTATTCTATTGCCCAGCCTACCAGTTCATGCTGCAATTGATTCTGCTTCAACTTTACAAGATTTACAATCAAAAATTGATTCTGCCATGCACTCAAGACTGACCACTTATAGCATAAATTATTCTGGAAATAGTACTACTTTACAGACTGATATTAAAAATGCAATCAATAGCATTTTTAATGCTGATGATTACCTAAGGTATACTAATAAAGGCTATTCATATTCAGGATCCATTTCAAGTGGAATTATAACACTTAACTTCACCTTTAACTATTGGAATACGGCTTCTATGGATAGTTATGTAAACACAAAAGTTACTGAAGTTTTAAATCAAATAATAACTCCAGGCATGAATGACTTTCAAAAGCAAAAAAATATTCATGATTGGATAGAAACTAATGTAGCTTATGATACTACATTAGTAAAACATTCTGATTATGATGGGCTTGTATATCCATATAAAACCGTTTGCCAAGGTTATGCATTGTTATCATACAAAATGTTAAATCAAGCAGGTATTCCAACTAAAATTATTGAAGGAACAGCAAGTGGACAAGCGCATGCATGGAATTTAGTATTTTTAGATGGTGCATGGTATCATTTTGATGCAACTTGGGATGATCCGATACCTGATGTTATAGGGAGAACTACATATGGTTACTATAACCTAACAGATGCACAAATAAAAACAAATCATTCATGGGTAATTACATATCCAACAGCTACTACAGATTTTAGTACCACATTAACAACAAAACTTACTAGTGATTCTAGCAATTCTAGTATTTATGAAGATTTAATTAACTCACTTGAATTAAAATTCTTAACTGATGAATATACAGTAAATGATGCAATAGGACTAAATACAAAAATTCAAGAAGCAATAAAAAATCAACAAAGTAAAATTCGAGTAAGATATACAAAAGGTAGTACAATAGCTACTGATATTCAAACAGCTATAAAAGGTATTACTAACATAACTTCTTATTCTTATTCTAAAGGTGATTATGTAAGAACTAGCCTTCTTGGAGATATTCTACTTGATTTATCTTTTAACTATTCAACACCAGTTAGTGTAAGTTCTGTAAGTTTATCAAATAGTAATTTAACTCTAACAGCTGGTACTTCAAGTACATTAACCGCTACAATTCTTCCAATTAATTCCAGCAATAAGACTGTTATATGGACAACAAGCAATTCAAGTGTAGCAACTGTATCTGGCGGTATAGTTAAAGCTGTAGGAGGCGGAAATGCTACCATTACTGCTACAACTGCTGATGGAGGTTATATAGCAACAACTAACATTAATGTTATTCAAGGAGTATCAAGTATTGTTGTAATATCACCTACTCAATATGTAAAGCTTGGTGGAAGTGATATTGATTTAACTGCAACTGTTAATCCAACTGGTGCTACTAATAAGTCAATAACTTGGTCTAGTAGTAATCCTAATGTTGCTACTGTTGATTCTAGTGGTAAAGTTCATGCTGTCACTTATGGTACTGCTGTTATTTCTGCAACTTCTGTTCAAGATCCTACTAAAATTGGCAGGTTTACTATTACTGTTCCTGTTCCTGCTACAGGAGTAAGTATTAATTCTAGTTCAGAATTGGTTAAGATGGGAAGCACCTTAACTTTAGGTACTACAATTACTCCTTCTACTGCCACTATTAAAACCGTTACTTGGACTAGCAGTGATACTAATATTATAAAAGTTAGTTCTACTGGA
>NZ_JANDMF010000050.1:0-33393 GCF_031626875.1 Clostridium sp. SHJSY1 | reverse complement strand
GGTAAAGTTCATGCTGTCGCTTACGGCACTGCTGTTATTTCTGCAACTTCTGTTCAAGATCCTACTAAAGTTGCTAGATGTACTGTTATTGTTCCTATTCCTGTTACTGGAGTATCTATTAATTCTAGTTCAGAATTGGTTAAGATGGGAAGCACCTTAACTTTAGGTACTACAATTACTCCTTCTACTGCCACTATTAAAACCGTTACTTGGACTAGCAGTGATACTAATATTATAAAAGTTAGTTCTACTGGAGTTGTTACTCCTGTTACTACTGGTTCTGCTACCATTACTGCTACTACTACCGATGGAAACTTTGTGGCTACTAAAAACTTAACAGTAATTTATGGGGTTACTAGCATTACTTTAGATAAAATATCAGCTACCATAAAATTGAGTACTACTGATTTATCATTAATAGCAACTATTAATCCTACATATGCTACTAATAAATCATTAAATTGGACTAGTAGTAATCCAAATGTTGCTACTGTGGACTCTACTGGTAAAGTTCATGCTGTCGCTTATGGCACTGCTGTTATTTCTGCAACTTCTGTTCAAGATCCTACTAAAGTTGCTAGATGTACTATTTCAGTAACTAACTAAATTATTGATAAAAAATAAGAAGTAAAGATTTCTTTAAACAATCTTTACTTCTTATTTTTAATTATACTATATCAATCCATTTTCCTTTAAAAAATCACTTGCAACAACATCTGGTTGCATTTGAAGTTCATCAACTTTATAATTTAATTCTATCATAACATCATTAGTTAAAATATCCCCTAACTCCTCAATTAATGGTTTAATTTCAGGATATTTTTCTAAAATTTCTTGTCTAACTATTGGAGTTGCATAATATGGAGGGAAAAACTTCTTATCATCTTTTAATGAAACTAAGTTAAATTTTTTAAGAAGTCCATCAGTAGAAAATGCATCTACAATATCAACTTCCTTATTTAATAATGCTGTATAACGTGGAGAACCATCTAATCCAATAGTATCTTTGAAATTCAGATTATAAGTTTTAGAAATACCAGGTAATCCATCAATTCTATTTAAAAATTCTAAAGTTGTTCCAACTTTTAAATTACTAGAAATATTAGATAAATCACTTATATTTTTCAACTTATATTTTTCAGCTGTTTCCTTTGTTACACTTAAAGTATAGGTATTATTAAACCCCATTTGCTTTAAGGTCTCAATATTGTATTGATTTTTTAAATCAGCTTTTGAAACATTATATACCTTATCAACATCACTAATAGGCTCATACTTCAACACATCTCCATAAATAGTTCCACTATAATCCACATACATATCTATGTCTCCTGATTTCATAGCTCCAAAACAAACCTGTGTTCCACCTAAATTTATTTTTCTATTAACTTTAATATCAGTTTTATTTTCAATGACATCAGCTATCATGTTTGAAATAATATGCTGTTCAGTAAAATCTTTACTTGCTATTGTTATCACTTTACTATTTTCATCTCTATTTGCCAAAGTTGTAAAAATAAATATTCCTAAAACTACTATTGCAGATATAGATAAAATACCTTTATTTCTTCTTTTTTGCTTTTTTAATTTTACTAAATCAACATTATTTCCTTTTTGTAAACTAACTGGTGTTACAAGTTTTTCTACAAGTGATGCTAGAAAATCTACAAACAGTGCAAGCAAACAAGCAGGTATAGCCCCAGCCAAGATTTGATTATTATTAACAGTTCTTATTCCTGAAAATACTAGATACCCTAATCCACCTGCTCCTATAAATGCTGCCATAGTCATTAATCCTACAGCAGTAACAGCTGAAATACGAACTCCAGCCATTATAACAGGTAATGCTAATGGTATTTGAACTTTCCTCAAGACTTGAAATTTTGTAAGTCCAATTCCTTTTGCTGCTTCAACAGTTTGCTCATCAATACTATCTATTCCTGTATAAGTATTTTTGATAATTGGCAACAATGAATATAATACAACAGTTACAATTGCAGGAAGTGTTCCTATTCCTAAAAATGGTATGGCAAACCCTAGTAAAGCCATACTAGGAATTGCTTGAACTACATTAGCAATTCCTAATATAGGCTTATTTAATTTTTTTACGTAACATATAAATATTCCTAAAGGAACCCCTATTAAAATTGCTATTGCAACTGAAATAAAAGTAAGTTCAATATGTTCAATTGTAAGTGAAAATATTTGAGATTTATTTTGAGAAAAATATTCAAAGAAATTCATACTACACCTCCTCTGTAATATATTGATCACTAAGAGTTGTAACAAGACTACTCTTTGTTATTAATCCAACTAGTATTCCTGCTTTATTTAACACAGGTACATTAGATATATCATTATCATTAACTATCTTTAAAACATCAATTAAGTTATCATCAGGGTTAACATACAAGAAATCTTTTTTAATTATATTATTAACTTCTGAAGTTCCATCCTTATTAAGTTTTATATCTTTTGCTTTTATAATTCCTTCAAGTTTATTAGATCTATCTTCCACAACCATAAGGGTATCTACTTTGGATGATCTCATCTTTTCAACACATTTAAATAAAGATAAATTGTTCTGACATGTTACTGGATTTTCTATCATAATATCTTCAGCTTTAATAAATTCTGGAGAACTCCAAATCCTTTTTTTCCCTACAAATTCTGAAACAAATTCATTAATTGGATTCTTTAAAATATTTTCTGGAGTATCGTATTGAACTATTTTACCTTTATTCATTATGCATATTTTATCAGCCAATTTGATTGCTTCATCCATATCATGAGTAACAAAAACTATAGTTTTTTTCATTTTAGATTGAAGATTTATTAGTTCATCTTGTAATCCACTTCTGGTTATTGGATCTAATGCAGAGAACGGCTCGTCCATTAATATAATATCTGGATCTGTAGCAAAGGCTCTTGCTACACCAACTCTCTGTTGCTGACCACCACTCAATTCTGTTGGATATCTATCAAGAAACTTTTCACTATCTAATCCAACTATATCCATAAGTTCATATGTTCTTTGTGTTATTTTTTTTGAATCTTCTTTTTTAATTTTAGGAATCAATTCAATATTTTCTTTTATTGTCATATGTGGAAATAGGCCTGTTTGCTGAATTACATAACCAATATTTCTTCTAAGCTCTATAACATCTTTTTTAGCTATATCTTCTCCATTTATATAAATTTTCCCTGATGTAATTTTTATTAGTTTATTGATCATCTTTAGAGTTGTTGTCTTTCCACAACCACTCCCCCCTATAATTGCAACAAGTTGTCCTTTTTCAACATCAAAGGAAATATCAGATATAATTGTATTATTATTGTATTTTTTTATAACTTTTTCAAATCTAATCAAATTTATCTCCCCCTTTCAAAAGTAACAACTTAATACTAACATTAGGTTGTTAGTATTGTCAAACTTAATTTTTACATATAAAAAACATCTTACCTATTTGCCTAAGCATTAGTTAAGATGTTTTTTATGTAAAACCAAACTATTTTAATTCTGTTGGTATAAAAAATTTTGTACTCTATCAATACACTCTTTATCCCCTATAAAGTAGAATATGTCATTTTCAAAAAAACTTGCATATGGTCCTGGAGATATTAATAATTCCCCATTTCTCTTTATTGCAATAATAGTTGCTAATGTATTATGCCAAAAATTTATATCTGCAGCTGATTTATTTAAATATTTCATTTCAGCTGTAATTTTAATCTCAAAAGGAATAAAAGGATTTGTAGAACGAAACCTTTCTGTTTTGTCTACTAGTTCTAAAAGAATATCATTAAAATGTTCTAATTCCTTTTTTTGTTTATTAACACTTTCTAATATTTCTCTTTTTAAGCTATCAACAGTCTGTATATTATCATATTGCTTAATAAACTTAATAGCATTTTCATATGATTTTATAATTACTCCACTACCTTTTGTAGTATCAACAATGTCTAAATCATCTAAAACACAAATTGCTCTTCTCGCTGTTTCAGATGAAACCCCATACTGACTTGCAAGTGATGATCTAGCATAAATTTTTTCTCCAACTTTATAATGTCCATCTGCTATTTTCGACGCAATATCTGTTGCTATTTGTTGATATCTTGGAGTAGTTAATTTTATTTTATTTTGCATTTATCCTTCTCTCCTATATTTATATATTAAATTCCATTACTTAGTATAGCATATCTTTATTTTTATACACATTTTTTGCAAAGCTAATCCACTCTTTTCTGATATAACTACATTTCCTTCACATTTAAATCCAACTTTTTCATAAAATTTAATAGTTTTCAACCTTGCATTCAAATATAATTTATCTATTTTAAGCTCCTTAGCCTTATTAATATGTCTTCTCATCATTTGAAATCCAATACCTCTATTTAGATATTCCGAACTTACAACAACATTAGTAATTTTGCCTTCTTCATTAATATTTGTCATTCTTGAATATGCTATTACCTTATCTCTATTTAATACCACTAAATGTAAGCTTACCTCATCAAATTCATCATAATCGTATCTTTCAATTACATTATATGGTTCAAAAAGTATTGAGAATCTTAATCTTGTTGCCTGTTTAAATTTATCATTATCACATGTTATATAGATATATTTAATTTCATCCATAACGTTTACTTTTCCCCTTTAATTCGGAATATATTATTAGTTAAGTTTTTCTATTTTTTGTCTTCTACTAATATTTAAATATACCATAACTGTCAATAGAAATCTAATTATAATATGTAAAAAAAGATGTATATCCTACTATATTAATTAGGATATACACCTTTTTTAAGTACCTATCACTCTATATCAACAGATTCTGGATATAAGCTCATTTTCTAACATGTCTAACGTTATTGTTTCATGGTTTTTTGTATTTAAATAGACTTTCTCTATATTATCCTTAATCACTTCTCCTATAATTGAAGCATTTCTCCCAAGAGGATTATTTCTCATGACTCTAAGTACATGATGTGCCTCCTCTTTGGAAACTATTACAACTACTTTTCCTCCATTTGCAATATACAATGGGTTTAATCCTAATATTTCACATGCTACACTTACATCATTACTAACAGGGATAGCCCTTTCCTTTAATACTACCCCAAGTTTTCTATCTTTTATGATTTCATTAAGTATAGTAGCTAGACCACCTCTTGTAATATCCCTCATAAATTTAACCTTCTTAGTAACACTTAAAATATCTTTTATTAATGGATATAACTCATTACAATCACTTTTAGTTTTTGTTTTAAAATTCAATTTTTTTCTTTCACTAAGTATAGTTATTCCATGATCTCCCAACGTTCCATTTACAATAATCTTATCACCTTCGTTTATTGTTTCACCTGTTAAATTTAAATTGTTTTCTACAATTCCTATACCAGTAGTATTAATGTATAATTTATCGCCTTTACCTTTTTCAACAACCTTAGTGTCTCCTGTAATTATTTTCACATTGCACTGCCTTGCAGTTTTAGCCATTGATTCCACAACTCTTTCAAGCTCATTAATTTCTAGTCCTTCTTCAATAATAAACCCAACTGTAATATACAGAGGTATTGCTCCACTTACAGCTAAATCATTTACCGTTCCATATATTGACAACTTACCAATATCTCCTCCCGGAAAAAACAACGGATTTATTACATAAGAATCTGTAGACACTGCAATTTTCCCATCCACTTTATCAACTATACCTGAATCTTTATGTTCTAAAATCATTTCATTATCCAGATAATTATTAAACATTCTTTTAACTAGCTCATGAGTGCGTTTCCCCCCATTACCATGTGATAAAGTTATACTATTCATATTACTTATTCCCCTAATAATTCACTTTATACTATAATATACTTTCTACTTATTAAATATATGTCAAATTTATGTTTTCTCTTAAAACTACACTCTCCATAATGAAATAATTACATGGTTCTATTATTCCATCATTACTTTTCCCAAATAGCTAAAAACCCTTATAGCTTTACTTGAAAGACAAGTTAATTTATAAATTTTATCCAAATCAAATACACTTACAAGATTATCTATTCTCTTTTACCTTCAATATATTCTAAACTTCTCTTCTTTATAATTTCATAAATTTCATTACATACTTCATTAAATCTTTTCTTTAATTCTTTTGAAATTCCTAATCCAAACTCTACTTTATTAACTTCTATTCCAATAATAATTCCATTAACATTAATTCTTAAGCTATTAAGTGCCAATGGTAAACTCATATTATGACTTGAAAAGGAATTCTTAAAATACTTATCCACTTTTTCTAATGAAATTTGTGTTATTTGTCCACATTTTAATCCTATTAATGTGCTATCTATGATAAAAATAAAATCACCATTTTCTACACTATCTAAAGCAAAGTTAATATCTGTTTCAGCCTCTATACATTCTATTCCTAAATCTAATTTTTCTATATTAGCTTTAATATAGTCTATTACTTTTATTGCTACCCCATCATCACACATTAGTAAATTTCCTATTGCAATAATCTTAATCATTACACAATCCTCATAGTAAAATCCCTAAATCTATCACTTATAATATGAGTTGCACAAGAAACACATGGATCAAATGACCTTACTACTCGTCCTACTTCTAATGGCTTTTTTATATCTTCTACATAAGTTCCAATTAGAGCCTTTTCTACTACTCCTTTATTTCCACTTGAATCTTTCGGTGACAGATTCCATCCTGATGGAGTTATTATATTGTAATTTTTAATTTTTTTATCTTCAATACCTATCCAATGAGCTAATGCTCCTCTTGAAGTATCTTTAAGCCCAACACCATTAACTGTATCTGGAACTTCCCATATTTTTTGCACAGTTTTTTGTGGATTAATTCTATCTATAAGATATTCAACTATATCACATATTTTTTTTGTCTCCAAAACTCTTGCTATTGTTCTATCTAATGTTGATATTCCATTAGTATATTCACCACTTATATACATCCTAGCTAATGGGCCTACTTCCATAGGTATGCCATTATATCTTGCTGCTTTAACCCAAGTATAAGCATCCTTTTTACTAGTATCAGCTTTCCAATTATTATCATCATTATTTAGAACATTTTTCGAATCAGAATAGTAAGAATAAATAATATCTTCATTTATTTTATTTATATCAAAATCTTCTCTGACATTATTAATAAGTGTTCCTTTCTTTACATAACTCATGCTTTCATTAAAAGGCTCATCAAATGCTCCATAACTCAAAAAATTTCCATAGCCCCTTCCATTTTTGAAATCCTCTGGATAGTATTTCGATACTACCTCTATATCATTTAACATTATGTTGTTTATAAAATCTTTAATTGAATTCAATATATATTTAAGTTCAACTATCTTTGAAGCATCAGTATTAACTGTTACACCTCCAACAAAAATCCCATGATTATGGGGAGCTTTTCCCCCTAAAATAGCTAACATTTTATGAGCTGCTCTGCTATATTTAAGAGATTCAATATAATGCTCATTTAATTTCTTATTTGTCTCACTAGGCAAATTATATTTTCTTTCTTCTCCATCATTTACTGGATTGATATGGATTTGTACATAATCTGGAAGTGTAAATTGATAAAAATGTCTTATATGATTTTGTAAAAATTCACATCCATGAATTATCTGCCTTAATATTCCTCCATTTTCGTCAACTTGTATATTTAATGCATTTTCTAGTGCTGTAGCAGATACAATTCCATGAGCTGTTGAACATATTCCACATATTCTCTCTGTAAAGTAAATTGCATCAAAAGGATGTCTGTCTTTCAGCATTTCTTCAAATCCTCTAAAGAGGAATCCACTACTTTTAGCATCTGTAACTATGTTTTTTTCTATAGTAACCTCTATCTGTAAGAATCCACTTATTCTTGTGATAGGATTTATTACAATTTTTTCTCCCATAAACTCTTCTCCAAATTACAAATTAATAAATGGTTCCATATTATCAGGAAACCCACTATTTATACATCCAATACAAGGTGTATTATCTTCTACTGGCCAATTTACTCTATCATTCCACTTATTTAATGCACAGTCTATTCTTGTAATTGGTCCTCTACACCCAAGTTTTAACATACACTCCTTATCACCAAGTTTTGTAGCAAAAATTTGCTTATCAAAATAAGACCTTCTTGAACAATTTGTGTGTATTGTTTCTCCATATAAAAATAAAGGTCGTCCATCTGAATCCAGTTCTGGTATTCCATATGATATTAAATGTGAGATAGTACTGATTACCCATCTAGGATTTGCCGGACACCCTGGTACCCTTATTACTGGATAATTATTTACGAATTCAGGTACACTCTTACTATCTGAAGGATTTGGCCTAGCAGCTGATGGTCCTCCATATGATGCACAAGTACCAACTGATATAATATATTTTGCTTTTCCTGCAGCTAAATTTACTGCTTCTGCTCCTGAAATGAGCTTTCCATTATGCTCAGCAACAATATTATAAATTCCATTCTCCTTAATTGTTATGGCACCTTCTACAACTAAGATAAATTCTGTATCTAATGTTTCAAGAAACTTATCAAAAGCCCTTTCTCCTTCTGCCCCCATAATACTATTATTGTAAGTTATATTAACCATTCTAGTTAATAAATACACTACATCTGGATCATTAGCATCTAAAAGTGAAATTATATTTCCAGAACAGCCACATGCTTCTAACCAAATTAAATTTATTTTTTTAAGGCCATCATTTTCTATCCTACTTATTACAGAGTTTATTATCCCTCTAGGACATTTTTTTGTTGACACTTCAACACCTTCAAATACTTATTACTGATAAATTTTATTCTAGTATCAATTTTTTTATACTTAATCATATATATAGTAATATTCTAAATAATACATATTATTATAAAATAAGCCATCTAAAGCAGATATTATCCTTTAATCTTTAAATGGCTGAATTAAATATTAATTTTAAATTATTGTATATAATAAATTTTCTTTATAATTAACTAATTTCTTATCTGTTTCTTTTATTTCATTATAGTTATCTGAATTTGTTATAACTATCATGGTTATTGGTGAATATCCTTCCTTCTCTATTCCATTAACATCAAATTCTAATATATTCTGACCTGCTTTTACTCTATCATCTTGCTTAATTTGGGGAGTAAAATATTTACCATTTAACTCAACAGTATTTATCCCTATATGAATTAAAATTTCAACACCACTATCACTTGTAATTCTAATGGCATGATTTGTTCGAAATAATGTTGTTACAACTCCATCTACTGGTGACACTACCTTACCTTCTATTGGTTTGATAGCTATTCCTTTACCCAAAACTCCTTTTGAGAATGCCTCATCTTTAACTTCTGATAATGGAACAACTTCTCCTTTCATAGGACTAATTATTGATTCTTGTTTTACTAATGCATCCCCTTTATTTTCTTCCTTAACCTCTTTATCTTTATATCCTGTAAAGAACATAATGAAGAAACCCAATATAAAACTTATAGTAATAGAAGCAATTGCTCCATAAAATCCTCTATCAACTCCTGTTGGATTAAGATAACTTGGAATTGCAAAAATACCTAATCCACCTAAGTTCCATAGTTTGGTTCCCATAAATCCTGTAATACCACCACCTACTGCAGCAGCAACACAACTTAGTATAAATGGCTTTTTACGTGGAAGTGTAATACCATAAATTGCTGGCTCTGTAACTCCAAAAATACCTGAAATAAATGCTGGTATAGATAATGATTTTAACTTAGAATCCTTTGTTTTTATTAGTATAGCTAATACTACTCCTGTTTGAGCAAATGAAGCACCTAATACAGCTGGAAGTATAGGATCATATCCAAACACTGCTAAATTGTTCATAACTATCGGAATAAATCCCCAATGTAATCCAAATATAACAAATACTTGCCAAAAAGCTCCCATAAATATACCTGCAATAATTGGACTTAAATTATAAATGGCTAATGTTCCCGCTCCTAATAATTTTCCTGCCCAAGTTGCTATAGGTCCTATTAGTATTAGCGTCAAAGGAACAATAACTAATAATGTACAAAATGGAATTAAAAATAACTTCACCACATTTGGTATTATCTTTCTAAATCCCTTTTCTATTTTTGCACCTACATATGTAGCTAAAATTATAGGTATAACTGTTGATGAATACCCCATCAATATAACAGGAATACCTAAAAAAGTAACAAAAACTGGTGATTCAATAATACTTCCAGCAAATAATGTATAAAGGGACGTTCCTGTTGTTAATGTTCCTAATGTAGGATAAACCAAAGCTGCACCTATTGCCATCCCAATAAATTCATTTGCTTTAAACTTTTTAGCAGCTGTGAACCCAAGAAAAATAGGAAAGAAATAAAACAAACAATCTCCTATAGCTTGTAAAATATTATAAGTTCCTGAGGTATTAGTAATCCATCCTAATGTTACAAATAAGGCATTAAATCCTTTAATCATACCAGTTGCACTTAACACTCCCAATGTTGGTGTAAACACACCTGAAATAATATCAATGAACTTATTGAATGGATTTAAATTTTCTTCTACTTCTTCAGCTAAAGTTGATGAAAATCCACCTATTACCATAACTTCTTTATAAACATCTGGCACATGATTACCAATAACCACTTGATATTGACCACCACTTTTTACTACAGTTACAACTCCATTCATCTTCTTTAAAACTTCAGTATTAGCTTTACTCTCATCTTTCAATTTAAAACGTAATCGTGTAATACAATGAGTCAAGCTATTAACATTTTCCTTACCACCAATATTCTCTATAATATCTCTGGCTAGACTTTCGTACTTCATGCTTTCACTCCTTTGTAGAATAATATAATAATTCCATAAAAAATGAGACTATTAATATAGATGGAATTTGTCCTATCTATATTAATAGTCTCTCTTACTTATTAGTAAAAATACATGAATTTATTTATCTTTGTGTTACACGCTGAATATGTATAGTTAAATATAATTGCTCTTCTTCTGATAACTCAGTTTCTAAATATTTCTGTATTTTCAACATACACTCATAAGCTTTTATATATTTTGCTTTAACTTGCTTTAATAGGAAATCATCTTCTGATTGTATAACTTTTTTTGTATTCAACCTCTGAAAGAAAAATCTTAAATGTGTAACAAATCTTTCATAGTTTAATGAACTTTCATCTAAAGGAATATTATAAGTATATTTTACAATATTTAAGATATCTTGCACCATTTTGGTTTGATTTGCAATATCTTCAACTTTACTGGTTGAATTATTAGCTTGTGCATTTATTAGATGTAAGGCAATATTTCCAGCTTCATCATCAGGTAATCTCTTACCAAGCTCAGTTTCAATAAATTCTAAAGCTTTCATACCTACTTCAAATTCTTTAGGATAGAATTTTTTAATTTCCCATATTAAAACATTTGTATTTTTTATATGTTCATCAAACATTTTTATTGCATAACTGACATGATCAGTTAAAGTTACATAAATATATTCATTTAATTCAACACCTAATATATTTTTTGCATATTCAATAATATCGTAACATAGTGAAACATGTTCTGTAGGAATATCTTCTAATAGCAATTTCAGTTTTTCTGAAGCATCTTTATGTTTAAGGATAAATGTTTTCTCAATTAATGATTCATCTACTTTATCTCCTGTTTTCTTTTTAAATGCTATTCCACATCCCATAACAACAAATTCATGTTTATCAGCAGTTTTCGCTAATATAGCATTATTGTTAAATATCTTTTTTATTATCATTACTATCCTCCTATCTGTTATCTTATGTTACTAAAAATAAAAACCTCAACTAAAAAAAAGAAATAACATGAATTTCTTTTCATCAATTAAGGTCTAGCCTGATTAAACAGTAGCAATCCAAATATATATATGTAAGCGTTTAAATTCTAATTTAATGATACCTTCATTTAAATATGTTGTCAATATTTTTCTTAATAAATTCAATTAAAAATCTTTTTTGTATATCCACAAATGTAAATTTCCTATACGTTTTAGTTTATCCTGTAATAAGCCCTAAGTATTGACAAATATTTAGAAGTAGTATAACATAAACTATACCAACTAAGTATAGTTTAAGGAGTAGATATATATATGAACATAAATCAAGAATCTGATTATGCATTTAGAATAGTACTTATGCTCTCTAAAGAAGGCTTAGATACTAGAGTAGATGCTAAATCTCTTTCAGAAAAAGGAAATATTCCTCTTAGATTTTTATTAAAATTAACTAGAAAACTTACTCAAGCAGAAATAGTCAAATCTTTTAGAGGAATAAATGGTGGTTATGCTCTTGCAAAAGCTCCTGAAAATATAACTTTAAAAGATGTAGTTGAAGCTATCCAAGGTCCAATTGTAGTAACTAGGTGTGTTTATGATAAAGAAGCATGTAGTGCTAATAAGATGGGACATTGTTCTGTACATAAAGCTCTAATTGATATTCAAAAAACTATGGTTGAAAAATTAGAAAGTGTTAATTTTGAAGATTTAAAAAAAGACCCTTGGTAACTTATAATTAATATATAAGGCTTATGCCTTTTATATTTGTCCAAAAGTATACCGAAATGGTATAGTATAAATTTTATTATTGTCTTATAGTTATTAATTTTGTCATAAGGGACAATCAATAACTTTATATATTTAATTAATATGGGAGTGATTATTATGTCTATGTGTCAATCAGCAGATTGCAAATTATGTGAATTTTTATCAACAAAAGAAAATATAGAAACCTCTTTTAATAGAGTAGAAACACAAAAAGCTAAATGTAAATTTGGAAAAGAAGGTGTATGTTGCAAACTTTGTTCAAATGGGCCTTGTAAGATAACGCCTAAATCTCCTAGAGGAGTTTGTGGAGCAGATGCTGATACTATAGTTGCAAGAAATTTTTTAAGAGCTATAGCTGCTGGTTCTGCATGTTACCTTCATGTAGTTGAAAATACAGCAAGAAACTTAAAAAGTACAGGTGAAGGCAAAGGAAACCTTAAAATAAAAAGTCCAGAAACATTAGATAAACTTGCAGAAATATTTGATATTAAAGAAAATGATATAAATCAAAAAGCAATTAAAGTTGCTGATGAAGTTTTAAAGGATTTATACAAACCAAGATTTGAAAAAATGAAACTTGTAAAAAAGCTTTCCTATGCTCCTAGATTCAAAAAATGGGAAGACTTAAACATACTTCCTGGTGGAGCTAAATCTGAAGTATTTGATGCAATTGTAAAAACTTCAACAAATTTAAGCAGTGATCCTGTTGATATGTTGCTAAATTCTTTAAGTCTTGGTGTTGCTACAGGTGTATATGGATTAATGCTAACTAACTTGCTAAATGATATTATGTTAGGAACTCCAAAAATAAGACAAGCAAAAGTAGGATTTAAAGTTATAGACCCTGATTACATAAACATTATGGTAACAGGACATCAACATTCTGATATAGCACATCTTCAAGATAGATTAGTTGATGAAGATATAAAAGAGAAAGCTATAGCTTTAGGTGCAAAAGGCTTTAGATTAGTTGGATGTACCTGTGTTGGTCAAGATTTACAACTTAGAGGAGATCATTATACTGAAGTATTCTCAGGACATGCTGGAAACAACTATACAAGTGAAGCAGTTCTTGCAACTGGTGGAATTGATTTAATAGTATCTGAATTTAACTGTACAATACCAGGACTTGAGCCTATAGCAGAAAAATTTAATGTGAAGATGCTTTGTATTGATGATGTAGCTAAAAAAAGAACAGCTGATTTTATAGATTTTACTAAAATTAATATAGAAGATTTAAGTGAAAGAATTATAAATGAAGCATTAGAAAGTTATAAAAATAGAAGAAGTTCAATTACTATTGATATTCCAAAAGATCATGGTCATGATGATGTAATTACAGGTGTTAGTGAAGGTTCATTAAAAGAATTTTTAGGTGGTGAATGGAAACCTCTTATAGATTTAATAGCTCAAGGAAAAATCAAAGGCATTGCTGGAGTTGTAGGATGTTCGAACTTAACAGCTAAAGGACATGACGTATTCACTGTAGAGCTTACTAAGGAACTTATTAAAAGGGATATTTTAGTTTTATCTGCAGGATGCTCATCTGGAGGTCTTGAAAATGTTGGTTTAATGTCTCCTGGTGCTGCTGACCTTGCTGGAGACAGTTTAAGAACTGTCTGTAAATCATTAGGGATTCCTCCTGTTCTTAATTTTGGGCCATGTCTTGCTATTGGAAGACTTGAAATGGTAGCAACAGAATTAGCTGAAACACTTGGAATAGACATTCCACAATTACCACTTGTATTATCAGCTCCTCAATGGCTTGAAGAACAAGCACTAGCTGATGCTGCATTTGGATTATCATTAGGATTACCATTACATGTTGCTATTTCTCCATTTATTGATGGAAGCGAGGTTGTAACTAAAGTTTTAAAAGATGATTTAGTAAACTTAACTGGTGGTAGACTTATTGTTGAAGAAGATGTTGTTAAAGCTGCTGATGAATTAGAACAAATAATTGAAAATAGACGTCTTGGACTTAATATATAAACTTTAAAAAAGGTGCAATAGAACTAGTTATCCCACTAATTCTATTACACCTGCTCTTTTTTCTATATATATTTGATGCCATATACAAAAAATAAATATGGTCCAAATTTTCCTTGAATTATCTCTTTTATTATTTTGATGGTCATGTAATAACTTTAATGCATATTCCTTATTTATATACTCACTAACTTTTGATTCTTCTATTGTTTCTTTGACAACCTCTCCTAAATTTCCCTTTAACCATACTCTAATTGGAGTTGGAAATCCAAGCTTTTTTCTATTTACTACATGTTTTGGAACAATTCCTTCAAAAGCTTGTCTTAATAATAACTTTGTATTCTTTTTAGATGCTTTTTTATTTAAAGGAATCTTTTCAGCAACTTTTAATACTTCACTATCTAAAAACGGCGCTCTTAGTTCTATTGAATTTGCCATGGACATTTTATCACCTTTTGATAAAATATCTCCTTCTAGCCAAGTATTAATATCTATATTTTGCATTGTAGTTACATAATCATAACCTCTCTTCTTTCCTTCATCAAAAATGTCCTTTATAGTATTTTTAAATTTGTATTCACTATTATAATTGATTAGAATTTTCTTACTTTCTTTATCTTCAAATATTTTAGCATTTCCAATATACCTATCTTCAAGTGGAGTAGTCGCTCTAATCAAATAATTTTTCCCCTTCATATTAGGCATTTTTTTTGCAATATGGTTAATAATTTTTTTTATTGTTTTTGGAAGTATAATAATAGGTTTTAAATAAAAGTATTCTTTATAGACATTATATCCTCCAAATAATTCATCTGAACCTTCTCCTGATAATACTACTTTTACATGCTTACTTGCTTCTTTTGTAAGATGATATAACCCTATAGCTGAAGGATCTGCAACTGGATCATCAAACTTGTAAACTACATCTCTAATTGATTTTATATAATCATCTTCTGATACTTTGATATGTATATTTTCTATATTTAAGATTTCACTAGTCCTTTTGGCAACTTCTATTTCATCATAACCTTTAACATCAAATCCTACTGTAAAAGATTTTATTTTCTTATTAACATTCTTAGCTAAAGATGCTATTATGGATGAATCTACTCCCCCTGATAAAAAGGTTCCTACTTCTACATCTGAAACTAAATGTGAACGAACAGACTCTGCTATAACCCTATAAACCTCTTCTTTATCTATGTCTTTTTTCTGATTAAACTTAATATCATTGTACTTCTTAAAAACAAGTTTATTATTCTCTATTTTAAAATAATGAGCTGGAGGAATCTTTTTAATTCCCTCAATCATAGTTCTATCCCCAGGAACATATTGAAATGATAAATATTCTTGTAAACTCTTTTTATCAACTTTTAGATTTTCAACAAATGGAACTAGAGCTTTATATTCTGATGAAAATGCTATCATGTCATCATTATCTATATAATATAATGGTTTTATTCCAAATTGATCTCTAGCCCCAAACACTTCATTTGTATATTTATTATATATAACAAATGAAAACATTCCCCTTAAATCATATATAGATTTTTCTTTTTTCTCAATGTAATTAGTAAGCAATACTTCCGTATCTGAATGTGTATCAAAATCATATCCTTTAAGTTGTAAATACTGTTTTATATTCTTATAATTATAAATTTCTCCATCAAACACAATTTTCCATGATTTTTTTTCAAAAGGTTGGTGACCTTTTTCTAAATCTATAATACTTAATCTTCTAAATCCTAAAATAACTTTTTCATCTTCATAAATCCCCTCATCATTTGGACCTCTATGAGCTATATTATTTAAAGCTTCTCTTATTTTACTATTATTTATTTTAACAGAACTGTTTTTCTTAAAAATTGAAATAAATCCACACACATTATTACCCCTGTTCTTACAATAATATACAATTTAAAATACTTTGATGCCTTTGTTTCAAAACTAGCAATATAAGTATTTATTCTTAGTGGCATTCAATTATAAATTGCCAAAAGTAAAAGTTTAATTTTCCCTCTCATCTCCTTATGTAAATATAGTAGCAAAACTTATTCACAAATTTATAAATAAATGTCACAAATTTGTAAACTTTGTATGAAAATCCTCTTAAAATTAATAAGTGTGTTATAACTACTTACATAGTTCTAACACACTACTCTATTTCCCAAAATAATTTAATTATTCTATTGTTTCTATTTATCAAAACTGACAATAAAGCTATTTATTTTAGTATTATTTTTACTTGAATTGCCATAAGTAAAGGATAATTCTTTTCCTTTACTACTCCAACATATATTTTCTATACCTTTTTTAACTTGAATTTTTCCATCTTTTTCACTCTCATCTAAAGAAGGTCTTTTTATATTTCTATACTCAACTTCATCATTTTCATCTTTTAAACTTGAAGATTTAACTATCTCCTTTATATCACCTGTTTTGATATCTATAACTTTAAGGCATATATCAGTATTCCCATTATTATCAGATTTACTACTGTCTCCAATAGGTTTTATTTCATTGGGATATTCTAAATAAGCTGCTTTAGTTCCATCTGGTGACAATATAAATTCAGAATTTTGTATTCCTTTAGGTAAATCTATATTTCTAATTATCTTTCCAGACTCATCCATAATAATTTCACCAAAAGTTCTATTTAAAAATACACCATCAACTGCTTTCCCATTATCATTAAAGTTATCTATTACAATTGTTTTTCCCTTTTTAGATCCCCCTAAAGAATTTTTGTTTGTATAGATAGCTTTAACTACCTTAGTCTTAATATCTATAGAACATATTTTTGTTTCTGCTCTTCCTCCATTTGTCCCATTGACATCCTGAGTATAATAGAATCTGCCTTCCACATTATCTCCTAAATCCTTTATATCATCTACTCCAGCTATTCTAACAAGCTCTGAATAATCAGAATTATAGTTTCCTTCTATATATACTTTCCCACTTATATCAGCTATTCTCCATTTACCAGAACAATAATTTTCTAATATTTTATTATTACCTACCCATTTAAATTCAGCAAAGCTATTGACCTTTTCTGTCTTTATGTCTGTAATTTCTCCTGTAGATAAATTTAATACCTTAATAGCTTTATGATATAAGTCTCCTGACTCATATGCCTTTTTAGCTTCTTCAGTTTGCGTCCCATTTTCATTTATAAGCTTCGGAATTGCCCTGGGCTCTGAATATAGAACATATTTATTATCTGGTGATACTCCAAGAAATTCATCTATATCAACATTTTTAAAATCTTTAGAATCATTTGTGTTTAAATTATATACACTACAATACCGTACACTTGTTGTTGAATCAGGATTCTTAAAATCACCTTTTTTAGTTAAACTTAAGACATTATTTTCATCAATCCATTGGTTGTTTTCAATATTTTCATATTTATCAATTTGATACCCATTTTCTCCAGTTATGATAGGCGGTGTGTATTCCATCACCATAATCTTTTCATCAGCTTTTGCTGCAGTGTAGTTTATTAAATAAGCCCCTATTAAAACTACAAATGCAAAGCTTAAAATTAAAGCAGCAATTTTTTTTCTATTCATTATATATTTCCTCCTTAGTTTCTAATATAAAGGTAGCAAAAATTGTTCACAAAGTTATAAATAAATGTCACAAACTTGCAAACTTTATATGATATTATTAAAATTAGTAAAATAGCATAATAAAACTGTATATTTTATTATACTTCCTTCTTTAAAATTAAATTATTACACTCCTTTATTTATCAAAACTAATAATATAAGTATTTACTTTATCCTCACTAAATTTTGAAGATCCATAGGTAAATGATAAATCTTTTCCTGTAGCACTCCAGCATATATTATTAATATCTTTTGCAATTGGTACTTTCCTCTCCGTTTCACCACTTTTTGACATTATAGTTTTATACTCAACTTCCTCATTTTCATCTTTTAAAGTTGAAGATTTGACTATTTCTTTTACATTACCTGTTTTAAGATTGATAACCTTAAGAATAGACTCATTCTCATCATAATTTTTTGATTTTATTACATCATTGCCTTCTGTGTATGCTGCTTTACTTCCATCTGGTGATAATATATAATCAGATTGCACTCTTCCTTTGGGTATATCTATATTTCGAACTACACTCCCTGCTTTATCCATAATAACTTCACTATTAACCAGCTCTCCATTAAGGTTACTTTTGCCGATTACAATTGTATTATTCTTTTTTGATGCCACTTGATGAAAATTTTCATTCAAGCAAAGGGTTCTCATTTCTTTTGTTTTAACATCTATATAACACAGTTTTGTTGATATATATTTAAAATTCTTTTCCATTATATCTTGAGTGTAATAGAACTTTCCTTCTACACTATCTCCTAAATCCTTAATATCATCTGTACCAGCAATATTAGGATTCTCATGTTCTTTCCTACTATAATTACCATCTACATATACCCTACCATTTATTCCAATAATTGACCAGTGAGTATAGTAATTAACTAAAATTTTGTTATTTCCTATCCATCTAAATTCAGCACTACAATTAATCTTTTCTGTATTTAAATCTGTAATTTCTCCTGTAAATAAATTTAACAATTTTAAATTTTTATGAAGAAGATCTCCTGATTCATCAGCTTTTTTCCATTTATCACTTCCAACTTCAGGAACTATTTTGGGTTCTGAATATAAAAAATATTTTTTATCTGACGATACTCCTAAAAATTCATCTACATTAGCTTCTCTAAAATCTCTGGACTTTTTTGTATTTAAATTATATATACTACAATATCTCACAATTTTTGTTGAATTAGAATTTTGAACACCTTCTTTTTTAGTTAAAGTCAAAACTTCATTTTCATTAATCCATTCAATATTTTCAATGTTTTCATATTTATCTATTTGATAGCTATTCTCTGCAGTTATGGTAGGTGGAGTGTATTCCATCACCTTAATATTTCTTCCAGTTGTAACTGAAATACCATCCTTTATTAAATAAGTACATATTACAACTACAACAAAAAAACTCAAAACTAATGTTATAATTCTTTTTCTACTCATCTACTTTTCCACTTCTCCTCTATACTATTAAAATAGCATAAATTATTCACAAATTTATAAATAAATGTCACAAACTTGTAAACTTTACATAAAGTAATTAAAACTAAAAAGAATGATGTAATAACACTTAATAGTTTTACTACACCACATCTTATAAAAATAGTAGACTCTATATAGAAAATTTAATTGAAAAAGTAGTTCCTTCATTTAACTTCGAAACAGCCTTAATTGTGCCAGCTTGTTTTTCAACAAGTTTCTTAACTAAAGCTAACCCAAGTCCCACTCCACCTGTTTGACGACTTCTATGGCTCTCAACTCTATAAAAAGGTTCAAAAATTTTATCACAAAATTCCTTGTCTATTCCAATTCCTGTATCAGAAACAGTTATAATAATATCGTTTTCTCTCTTAATGCATCTAATCTCAATATTTCCATTAGGTTTATTATATTTTATCCCATTGTCAATCAAGTTTATTACAATATGTCTCAAACTTTCCTCATCTATACTAGCAACCACATCTTCAACATCACATTTAAAATTAAGATTATTTTTTCTTACTCTACCTCCCATTCTATTGCAAATTTCATCAAAAAATATTTTCAAGTTTATTTCCTTTTTCTGTATTTCAAAATCATATTTTTCTAAAGCTGATAAACTTAGCACTTTATCTACCATAGTTGCTAGTCTATCACATTCCTTTGAAATATTTGCAGTTCCATCATTGATTAATTTAAAATCATCTTTATACATTCCAATTACATCTGCATATGCCTTTATTGTTGTAATTGGAGTTCTAAATTCGTGAGTTACATTACCTATAAATTCTTTTTGTTGTTTGTCCATTTTCTTTAATTTATCAACTGCAATGCTCAAAGAATCTCTTTCTACTTTAAGTTCCTCAATATTCTTTTCAATTGTACTGCTCATAAAGGATAATCCTTTGCTAAGTTCTCCTAATTCATCATTACGCTTTACTAACTTTACATTATTAAAATCACCATTTTTTATATTTTCAACATAACTCTTCATTATATATATATCTTTTGTGATTTTTGAAAAATACACAATGCCTAAAATTATTCCTATTATCAATGCTAATATTCCTATAATTCCAAACAATTTTTTTATATTATTATAAAACAAAACACTTTCTTTAACTGAATATTCAAGTTCTAAAATAGCGACTATATCATCATTATATTTTATTGGAGAATAAAAATATATTACATCATTAATTTTTATAGATGACATTTTGCCATCTATTGCATACTTAATCATTGTATTCTTTTTTTCATTTTCATCTAACTTTCCATCAGTCTTAAATCCTGAAAGAAGTTCTCCTTTTGTATTATAAACACTAGCTGGAATAGTTCTAAGCCAAGGTCTGTTAAACATACTGCCTCTTCCAATCTGCATTTTATCATCTGTTTCACTTGTATCTGAATTAGAATATTCACCATAATACTGCTCAAACATATCCTTTTGTTTTATAAGAATAGCTTCATCTGCTTTATTTTGATAATTTTTAATACCAGTAAGAACAAAAAAACTTAAAAAAGATATAATTATAAGTAAAAGTAAAGCTATAAATAATATAAGTTTAAATTTGATTCCCATTCTCACAATAATTCATCGACTCCCTTATATCCTACTCCATGAACAGTTTGAATTAATCTATTATAAACACATCCTAACTTTCTTCTCATTCTTTGAACATGCGTATCAACAGTTCTTGTAACTCCAATGTAATCCATTCCCCATACTATATCTAAAAGTTGTTCTCGTGAATATACTATATTTGGATTTGAAAGCAACAAATATAGTAAATCAAATTCCATAGCTGTAAACTCTATTTGTCTACCTTTTATAACAACTATCCTTTGCTTTTTATTAATATATAAATCTTCTATGCTAATTAAGTTATTATCTATTCTTTCTTCTGCAATTTTATTAACCCTTCTCAATAATGATTTTACTCTTGCAAGAACTTCCCTTATATCAAAAGGTTTTGTTAAATAATCATCTGCACCAAGTTCTAATCCTAATATTTTATCTATAATATCATTTTTTGCTGTAAGCATTATTATTCCTATATTTCTATCCCCTATTTTTTTACATACATCATAGCCATTAATTACAGGAATCATTAAATCCAATATTATTATTTGCGGTTTAAAGCTATTAATTTTATCAAGAGCTTCTTGTCCATCATATGCTCTTTCTACTAGATAACCTTCCTTTTTTAATGCATAACTTAGTACATCTATAATACTTTTTTCATCATCTACTACTAATACTTTTTCATTCATATTTAGCACCCCCATACTATAATTTTTATTATATCAAAATATGTTCTTAATAACCAAATGTAAGTATTGTAATTCAACATATGGAAAAAAAG
The DNA here is from genome assembly GCF_031626875.1 of Clostridium sp. SHJSY1. NCBI lineage: Bacteria > Bacillati > Bacillota > Clostridia > Eubacteriales > Clostridiaceae > Clostridium > Clostridium sp. SHJSY1. The sequence continues at coordinate 11,335 of NZ_JANDMF010000050.1, read as the reverse complement.
TGTTTCATTTTTGTCATAAAAGGAATATACTTATAGTGTTTGAGTATATATAAAATAGTATTCTTATGTTATATAAGGGAGTGACCATATGTTTAATAATAAGCCAAGAGAAGACAAATTTTTCAGAATGTTTTCAGATTCAGCTAAAAACGTAAACGAATCAGCACTAATTTTAAGAGCAAATTTAGACTCATTAGCTAATAAAGAAGAAGATGTAGTTAAAACTGAAAGCTTAGAAGACAAGGGAGATGAATTAGTACGTAGTGTAATTAAAGAATTAAATGAAGCATTTATAACTCCAATTGATAGAGAAGATATATATGAAATTGTCAATGAAATGGATAATATCTTAGATTTAATTAACTCAGCAATGCATAGATTCATAATGTTCAATATAGAAGAATGTACTAAAGGATCTAAAATCGTAGGTTCACTTCTAGTAGACGCTACAAAAGGTCTTGTAGAATTAATGGACGAGCTTAGAATAAAAGGATGCAAATCAAAGCATATAACTGAACAAATCTCAAACATATGTAAAATTGAAAGTGAAGCTGATAAAATAGGAAGATTAACTATTGAAGAATTATTTAAAACTGAAACAGATCCTTTAACAGTTATGAAGTGGAAAGAAATATATCAAATTCTAGAAAACACAATTGATAACTGTGAAAAAGTTGCTACTATTGTAGAGGGAGTTGTTATAAAAAATGCATAACACTATTTTACTAACAATATTTATAGTAATATTCACATTAATGTTTGATTTTATAAATGGTTTTCATGATACAGCTACAGCAGTTGCTACTTCTATTACTACAAAAGCACTTAAACCTAAAAATGCAATAATGTTATGTGCATTTTTTAATTTTGTAGGTGCCTTTACTGGTACAGCAGTTGCCAAAACTGTTGGTGATGATATTGTTAGCAGTAAAGCTGTCCCTCAATGGGTTATCCTATGTGTTTTGGTAGCAGCTATAATTTGGAATCTAATCACATGGTATTTTGGTATTCCAAGTAGTTCTTCCCATGCATTAATAGGGGCACTTGTTGGTGCTGGAATATCCTATACTTCATCATTTGATGTTGTTAATTGGTATAACCTTTTTCACAATGTGGTTTTATGGCTATTTCTTTCACCAATCATCGGTTTTATAATTGGATATATATTAATGATAATTTTAAATTGGATACTAAAACCTTTTAAGATAGGTATAGTAAACAGAATATTTTTAAGACTTCAAATAGTTGCTGCTGCTTTTGTAGCATTAAATCATGGTGGAAATGATGCTCAAAAGTCTATGGGAATTGTAACTATGGCATTACTAAGTGGTGGCTTTATTAGTACTTTTGATGTTCCAGTATGGGTTATGGCTTGCTGTGCTCTCTCAATGGCACTTGGAACTTCTTTAGGCGGAAAAAGAATTATAAAAACCATGGGAAGTGGTGTTGCTAAACTAACTCCAGTAAGTGGATTCGCAGCACAAACAGGAGCTGCTTCTGTAATTTTATCAGCTTCATTATTTCATGCGCCTGTTAGTACAACACATATTATGACAACAACTATAATGGGAGTTGGTTCAACTCGAAGTTTTAGATCTGTAAAATGGGGAGTTGCCAAAAATATAGTTTGGGCTTGGGTTTTGACTATTCCAATAACTGCAAGCATTTCAGCCATTTTAATATTTATAATAAAGCTATTTTTATAATTATACAAATTAAAGATTTTATTTACATAAATTTTGCTTAATAAAGAAACACTAAAGTTATTATTGAACATGAGTTAAATTTAACTTATATTCAATATACTTTAGTGTTTTTTTACTAACCTCATTTAGATAAAAGTTTTTTAATCCTTTTCACTTGTGTTTTTATAATTTGAGGTGAAAATCTTTATTGAACCTTTTAATGAAATTTAAACCACCTAAGAAACACAGTAATTATCAATATTTTCATAGATTTGTTCCTACATTTAAAAATTTATTCAAGATACAAATTTAAATTGTATGTTAAAACTTTGTTAAATATATAAAAAAATCTGTAATTTACAGGAAAGTAGTGGAAAAAACTATTTTCATTTTTTCTTAAATCAGCTATACTTATAGTGTTTGAGTGTAAAATAAGTACTAAATTTATAAAGGAAGTGACCAAATGTTCAATAATAAACCAAAAGAAGACAGATTTTATAGGATGTTTTCAGATTCAGCAAAAAATGTAAATGAAGCAGCAGTAATTTTAAGAGCAAACTTAGACTCCCTAAGTAATAAGGACGCTGATTTAGTTAAGACAGAAGGTTGTGAAGACAAAGGGGACGAGCTAGTACGTAATGTAATTAAAGAATTAAATGAAGCCTTTATAACTCCTATTGATAGAGAAGATATCTATGAAATAGTTACTGAAATGGATAATATCCTAGATTTAATAAATTCAACTATGCATAGATTTATAATGTTTAATATTGAAGAGTGTACTGAAGGTTCAAGAAAAATAGGTGATTTATTAGTAAAAGCTACTGAAGAACTTGTTGTACTTATGGATGAACTTAGAACTAACGGTTATAAATCAAAGAAAATATCAGAACAACTTTTAAATATAATTAAATATGAAAATGAAGCAGATAAAATATTTAGAGTAACAGTTGCAGAGTTATTTAATACTGAAAAAGATCCATTAACAGTTATGAAATGGAAAGAAATATATCAAATTTTAGAAAACATTATTGATAACTGCGAGAGAATAGCAAAAATCGTTGAAGGAGTGGTTATAAAGAATGCATAATGCTGTTTTGATAACAACATTAATAGTAATTTTTACATTAATATTTGACTTTATTAATGGCTTTCACGATACAGCTACAGCAGTTGCTACCACTATAACTACAAAAGCTCTTAATCCTAGACGTGCAATTATTTTATGTGCAATTTTTAATTTTATTGGCGCTTTTACTGGAACTGCAGTTGCAAAAACTGTAGGTAGCGATATTGTTACTGGTCTACCTCAATGGGTTATATTATGTGTTTTGATTTCAGCTATAATCTGGAACTTATTTACATGGTATTTTGGTATTCCAAGTAGTTCATCTCATGCATTAATTGGTGCATTAGTTGGAGGTGGAATAGCTTATTTTTCTTCCTTCGGATCAATTAACTGGCAAAACCTTCTTAGAAGTGTTGTTTTATGGTTATTCCTTTCACCAGTTATTGGTCTTGCTGTAGGATACATATTAATGACAATATTAAACTTTATTTTAAAACCTTTTAAAATAAGTGTAGTAAATAGAATATTTTTAAGACTTCAAGTGTTAGCAGGAGCTTTTATGTCTCTAAATCATGGAGGAAATGATGCGCAAAAATCTATGGGAATAATAACAATGGCATTAATAAGCGGTGGATTTATAAGTAGCACAAGTGCCTTCCATGTTCCACTTTGGGTTATTGCTTCTTGTGCTTTAGCTATGGCACTAGGAACTTCTTTAGGTGGAAAGAAAATAATTAAAACCATGGGAAGTGGTGTTACTAAATTAACTCCAGTAAGTGGTTTTGCATCACAATTAGGAGCTGCTTCAGTAATTTTAACAGCTTCATTATTCCATGCTCCAGTTAGTACAACTCATATAGCAACAACAACTATAATGGGTGTTGGATCTTCAAAAAGTGTAAAATCAGTTAAATGGGGAGTTGCTAAGAGCATCCTTTGGGCTTGGGTATTAACTATCCCAATAACTGCAATTATTTCTGCAATTCTTATTTACATTGTTAAATTATTTATATAATATAAAAGCATTAAAGTACAAAACATTACTTTAATGCTTTTATTTGTTAAATAGCTTTCTTTTCTAACCCTTCTCTATCTACAGTTTCTCCATCAATTAATTTTATAATAGATGTTCTATATCTTGCTGATTCAGCTAAATGAGTTACTTGAATTAATTAAAGGAACTCATAAAAGAGTTCCTTCTCTAAAAAATTATTAAAATTAAATTTTAAATCTATTAATTATCTCATTAAGTTTTTGGGCAAGTTCAGCTTGGCTTTGAGCTGTCATTGCTACTTGTTCTATAGCTTGTGTTGTTTCATTTAGACTTCCTTTTATTTCTTCTGCTTGTTCACTTGATTTTTGGACTTTTTCTGCCATGTTATGTACCACTTCATTAACTTCACCTACTGTAGCTGTAACTTCTTGAGACATAGCAGCCACTTCTTCTGACATTTTACTTGAAAACTCTGAATCATCATAATAGCTTTTTCCAGTATTCTCAAATGCAATGAATTGTTCATATACGTCTTTATTGATGAATTCTAATATATCACTTCCTGTATCTATACTATTTTTAAATACTCCTCTTACCTGATCTATAGTTTCTTGAATATTTTTAACTGATTCTGCGGATTGCTCAGCCAAAGTTCTAACCTCTTCAGCTACCACTGCAAAACCTTTTCCTTGTTCTCCAGCTCTTGCTGCCTCTATGGCTGCATTAAGTGCAAGTAAATTAGTTTGTTCTGATATACTTGCTATTGTATCAGCCATAATTCCAATATTATCCACAATCTTACTTTCTTCAATTACCTTTTCCATTTTATCTTGCTTTTCAGCATATATTTTTCTTACATCTTCTATAGCTTTTTGACTACTATTTCTAACATCAATAGCTCTTTCTTTAGATTTAATTGCATTATCACTTCCTTCAGAGGCTTTATGAGATAATACATTAATACTTGAATCAACTTCTTGCATAGATATACTTACACTTTCAGTTTCTGTATTTGTATCTTGCATATTATTTGTAATTTCTTTTACAGCATTATCTATACTTTCTGACTTTGATGCTAATTCTTGTACTGTTGCTGAAAGTTCTTCTGAAGAAGCACTAATACTTTCAGAATTTTCAATAATAGTTTTAATAAGATTCCTAATATTATTTTGTGCTTTACTTAAAGCTAAGACAGTTTGTCCAAATTCATCCTTCCTTGTATCGTTAAATTCATTAGATAAATCATAATTTGCAAGCTCTTCTCCAAAAGATTTTATTTTTTGAAGAGGTTTACTTATATCATTTGTTAAAATTAGTCCTATACCGATTGCACTTGCAATTGCAACAATACTCAATATAAGCATTATATTACTAGATTTTAAGTATATTAAATTATTATTATCGTTTACATCTTGCGCCTCTTCTAAATTCATTTCAATTAATTTGCTTATATTATCAAACATAGATACTTGAACTTTATCTATATTTTCATATACCTTCTCTGCTTCATTAAATTTTTTTTCATCTAAAAATTTCATAGCCTCTTGTCTTAACGCTCTATATTCATCTAAATTATTCTTTAAATTAGTAAATACTTTTGATTCATCATCACTTGTAAGCAAATCTTCAAATTCAACCATATACTTATCATCTTCTTCTTTATTTACTTGAATCACTTTGTCCAATTCAGCTCTTTTAGAAGAATCTCTAACCAATATAATTGCAAATACACTATTCTTTATCTCTGCTAAATTTTCTTTCATATCAGTTAACAAATAAACACTTCGAAGATTTTCTTTATAAAGAGCTTCTGAATTTTCACCTACGTTTTTAATTGAAATATTTCCTACTGCACCTACAATTAAAATCAACATTGCTACAATTATAAATCCTACAATCAATTTAACTTTTACTTTTATATTCTTTAATAAGTTCATATCCCCACCCCTTAAAAATTACATTTCAGATAATCTTTACATTAGTTAATAATTATTTAATTTATTTCATGTATAACTATCTTATCCTCCTCGAAAGCATTTTAAATCACACTATAATTTTCGAAAAAACTTTTAATTTCTTTAATTTTTTTCTTTTTCTTTGTAGAAATTTGTTATAATCATTTTTACACATATTTTTATATATTCTATAATTATTATGCTATCTTTTATGACTTATCAATTTCCTAATTATATGCAAGTATTTCATTACTAGAAAAAGGTACTAATTCTAAACTATTTTAAGCTATTAGAATTAGTACCCTTTTATTAAACTTAACTTATATTATTTTCTTCTATTGCTATAATATCTTTTTTATATTCTATTGATTTTTGAAAATAGTTTGTCTGGCATACACTCAATAAAATCATTATATATCTTATAATATGTAAAAACTTTCATCATCTTTTTGTATTTTAACTATCTCTGCATCAGTATTACATTCAATAAATGTTATGATATTTTCCATTGTTGAATCAACTTGTGATGTACTACCACATACTCCAGCAATTCCAATTACAATAATTTTATGCATATCTTGCTCATCTACTTCTGCTACTGAAATATTAAATTTATTTTTTAATTTTTGAACTATACTTTTTACTATCATTCTTTTTTCCTTTAAAGAATGTACCCATGATGCTCTTAGTTTGATACGCATAAGCAAAATTTTCATAATAACTCACTTTCTAAGCCATTTAAATTAAATTTTTATGATTCATTTTATAGAAAAAGAATTACATCTACTACATAATTGTAGTAAATATAATTCTAAATATTAAACTTAAGATTTTTTATTGCTTTGTTTATTTCTAATTGATACAAATTCTGAATTTTTATCATTACTATCAATGTAAGAATAATCTCCACTCTCATTTTTTCTTAATCCTAAAGATGCCATTTTCTTTTTAGTATTTTTATATTTTGTACTCATTAAAATCACCTCTTCAAGATTATTTTTTACATACATAATTAATATTATCCTAAAGAATTTGTTTTACATCAATACATCTTTTAGAAAAATCTGAATTTAAAAATTCAAACTTCTTTACTTTAACCTTAATGATATTTAAATTTACAGGCATATTTTTTATTTTGCCTATATCTATATTCTTAATTTTTGCAACTCTAATATATTCATCATTATAATTATTTAAAATTTCTGCTTCACCAGATATCTGTAATCCTTTTAAATTTTTCATTCCTTTATACTCATCAAATATTGATATAGAAACATTAGAGTTTTCCAATATACCTCTAAATTTAATTCCTCCCTCAGTAATAAAATAAAAATTTCCTTTTTCATAAATGTATTCTATAGGTGTCGATCTTACAAATTTTCCAAAGCCTGTTGATAATACACATGTGTTATGCTTATATACATATTTATTAATCTCTTCACTTAATTCTTCTTTATTTAATTGTAAAGTTGGTATATTAAAAATTTCAGAACATTTACTAGCAATAGTACATACTTCTTTTGTATCAACTTTTCCTTTTATCAACTCTATTGCATATATTTTTTTATCCATATTTGAAAATAAACTATCTATGGATTCATACAATTTTTTTTTAGTTATTCCTACTCCTATAATTCCTACTCTTAATTCTAAATTATTTTTCTCTAAATACATTTTAACATTTTGAATATTATTCATTCCATGGATTCCAATAATTAAAATTACATTTTCATAATTATCATCATATTTAGATAGATCTTCTATATCTATAACTTTTGACATGCCTAAGATCAAAGAAAATATTTTTGCTACCTTTTTTGAAGAGTAATAATTATTTTCACAAATTATCAAACTTTTTCTCATATTCAACCAATCCCACCTATAATAATATTTAAAAATATTCCTTTTCTATTCTATGATGAAATTGGTAGAATAATTATAAAAAAATTAACATAATAAGCTTTCTACAAAAATATATAATTTTTGATAAATTACTTCAATATCTTTATTTTTATAATTGTTGTTTAATTAGAATAAACTAGTAAACTCAACTAATACAATATGTAATATAAAAAATATAAATTCAAATATAATTATTACTAAAACACTATATATAGATTCCTTTTTATTATAATCTAGCATTTCTTGTATAGATTTTTTATGATGCTCATCTTTACAAGTTTCAAAATCTTGCTTTAATATTTTTCTTTCTTTTACTTGCAATATTATAAAATACACAAATGCTATAAAAAAAATTATGCCTAACCATAAACCTGGAGTAGGGCTAATTCCAAAAAACTTATCATGATGTCTTCTAAACATCATTGCTCCACCAATCTCTAAAATAAATTCTTTATTCAAAAATAACTTGCTCCTTATTTATTAATTGAAAATAAAAAAATTCAATAAGTATCTAATATCTATTGAATCTTTTTTATGATTCTTTGTATTTGAATTACATTATATGCTTGTCTACAAACATAAGAAATAAGTTTAAATTCGTTCGTTTGAATGCATCCATAAACTTATTAGGAATGTAAAGATTGTTACTACTATTCTCCAAGTAGAGTCATTGTAACTACACGAATATGCGAATTCTCCAGCAAATGCAGCCCATAAAATACTATAAAAAATACTTACAATCCAAAATCCAATTTTAGTGTAAAAAAAGATATGTAGCAGAAGTGAAAATACTACACATATTGCTATACATATAGCTAAATGTATTCCTGTTTCCATTCTCAATAGTGCTATCAAAAGTATTGTAGTTATAATTAATTCAAAAACTACTATTGCGCAACCTGTATCTTCAACGTAAATTTTCACTATTATTACTCCCCTTTTTCTTTCATTTTAACATTTTCCCTCATTATATCACATTTTTCGCAGAATATAGTGCTAATTTAAGCCCTATTGAATTTCTTGCACCCTCAGTAGCAATTACAATTAAATACAGAAAATATACCTTGCTTTATAATTTATATTTTTATTTTTCTATCTATAAATAATATTGGTTTGTAACATTATCATATTTCTCTCTAAAATATCTAAATCTATTATGAACCTGTGTTGATCTACTTTAAGTGTATTTCCAAAGGCATCATATCTATAACTATTTACAACATTGCCATTAATATCTCTTTGATATATTATACTATGGCCTCTTATTATAGAATTCTTTAGATTATCTTCTTCATCTAATTCACTAATTCCATTTATTAGCTCAACTGCTTCATTGGCTGTATTATTTGCTTGTCTTAAATATTCATTAACTTCAGTTAAAGTTCTTGAGGCTATATCACTCATCTTATGAATTGATTCATTATCTATAGAAAAATCTTTCATTACTTAACCTCTTCAGTATTAGCCGTAATCATTTTATGTAATTAACTTATCCATTTGAGATCCAAAGCCTTTATATTCATCTATATCTTTCAATATGAGATATGACAACTTGTTAATTGCTCTATCTTCATCTAATATCTTCTTTTTTATTAAATTTCCCCTTACTTTTTTTCCACCAAATGGACCAAGTTCATCATCATACTTTAGACTTACACCATATATCTATTTCTATTCTGGAAATTAAACTGTTTAATTTAGTATCTCCATCTTATGATAAATTTCTTAACCATAACTAATGATGATTTTTATAATAACTTTTTCATGAAAAAATTAAATAAATAATCAATTATACCTTTTTTCTTTTATTTTTTCTTTTATTTTAGATATATTTCTTTTTAATATTGACTTGTTGCCGTTTTTATTTCATAATTAATATTATATAAAAAGTAAATAACTGAGATAGAGGCGCGAAATTTAAGAGTAATATTATGAAGGTAAGCTCAATGAAGTAATATGAAAGGAACTTTCGCCGAAGTAAATAGTTAATCGCTTTAATGCTATTTACTGGTCTTATTTATAATATACTTAAGACTGTCACAAATTATTTTGTGGAGAGCTATTTTCGATAAGAATATACGTTTTTCTAGTATTATTATATAATAGTATGATATTTTCGTATTTATGTCATGAATATGCTTTCATGGCTTTTTTTATTGTCTAAATTTTTTATGTTATCTTAGTTACTTACTTATGGAAATTTTAAACCATAAGGAGGATATATTAAATGAGTGGAGAAAATCACGAATTAAAAAGAAGCTTAAAAGCAAGACATTTAAATATGATTGCTTTAGGTGGTTCTATCGGTACAGGAATTTTCCTTGCAATGGGAGATACTATAAACCAAGCTGGACCTGGAGGTGCATTAATAGCCTATGGTCTTGTGGGAATAATGGTATACTTTTTGATAACTAGTCTTGGAGAAATGGCAACATTTATGCCTATCTCTGGTTCATTTAGCACTTATGCTACTAAGTTTATTGACCCAGCTCTTGGGTTTGCTCTTGGTTGGAATTATTGGTATAACTGGGCTATAACAATAGCAGCAGAATTAGTTGCTGGTTCATTAATCATGAAATATTGGTTTCCTAACATTCCTGGAGTATATTGGAGCATATTATTTTTAATAATAATTGTAGGTTTAAACCTATTATCATCTAAAGCATATGGTGAATCAGAATATTGGTTTGCTGGAATTAAGGTTATTACAGTAATTGTATTTTTAGTTATTGGGGTTTTAATGATCGTTGGTATAATGGGTGGAAATAATATAGGATTTCATAATTACTTTATATCCGATGGTCCATTTCATGGTGGTATTAATTCTATATTTGCTATTTTCTTAATTGCAGGTTTCTCTTTCCAAGGAACTGAACTTATAGGAATTGCTGCTGGTGAAAGTGAAAATCCAGAAAAAACTATTCCTAGCGCAATAAAATCCATATTCTGGAGAATACTAGTGTTTTATATAGGAACAATTGTTGTATTAGGTGCCATAATTCCATTTACTGAAGCAGGTGTTGATACAAGTCCTTTTACAATGGTATTTGAAAAGGCTGGAATTGCAGGAGCTGCATCCTTAATGAATGCTATTATATTGACTTCTGTATTATCTGCTGGTAATTCTGGTATGTATGCTTCAAGTAGAATGCTTTTCTCAATGGCTAAAGAAGAAATGGCTCCAAAGGTATTTTCTAAAACTAATAAAAGAGGTGTTCCTGTAAATGCCTTGATTTTAACAACTATAATTTCTTCTGCTTGTTTCTTAACTGGTATATATGCTGAAAGTACAGTTTATGTTTGGTTAGTTGCAGCATCTGGTTTAGCTGGATTTATAGCTTGGCTTGGTATAGCTATATGTCACTATAGATTTAGGAAAGCTTATATTCACAAAGGGCATGATTTAAAAGAATTAAAATATAAATCTAAATTTTTCCCTTTTGGTCCTATATTAGCATTAATTATGTGTGTAATTATAATTTTAGGACAAGGCTATTCATGTATAAAGCCTGAAGGAATAGATTGGCAAGGTTTAATTGCATCTTATATAGGAATTCCTTTATTTGTTATATTATATCTTTGGTATAAAGTTAAATATAAAACTAAAGTTATTCCATTAGATAATGTTGATTTAAATATGGATTAACTCATACAAGACCAGCTAAGCAAAGTCAAGTGAAATATTAAAAAATATTTTTATTAAAATTTTGCATAGCAAACAGACCGTTTT
>NZ_JANDMF010000049.1:0-40168 GCF_031626875.1 Clostridium sp. SHJSY1 | reverse complement strand
CATATAAGAAAATGATATTTAGTTCAAAAAGGGAGCTATCGCTAACGGATATTCATCCGCTAATGCGACAGCTCCTTTTGATTTTATATATTTTAGAATTATTTTTAATGGTTAAACTGTATAAATAAAATAAACTATGAAAGGATGAAAAATATGAGTATAGGATATGCATGTCTTACTATTGGAGTAAAAGATGCTAATTTCAAAAGTTGTATACTTAAAAATGCTAATGAAGAAAAGTTACTAGAGTTAATTTCATATAATTTAAAATCTCTTGAAAATATAATTGATTATAATATTAAAAACAATATAAAATTATTTAGAATTACTTCTGACATTATAACATTTGGATCAAATTCTGTTAATAAGCTTAATTGGTGGGATATATTTAATAATGATTTTGAAAGAATAGGGAAGAAGATTCAGTCAAGTAAAATGAGAGTATCCATGCATCCAGGGCAGTATACAGTGATAAATTCTCCAAAGGAAGATGTAGTAAAAAGGTCAATAGATGATTTAAATTACCATACAAAAGTATTGGATTGTCTTGGAGTAGGAAAAGAAAATAAGATGATTTTACATATTGGTGGAGTTTATGATAATAAAGAGGAGGCCATAAATAGATTCATAACTAATTATGAATATTTAGATAAGTCGGTTAAAGATAGATTAGTTATTGAAAATGATGATAAATTGTATAATATTTTGGATGTTTTAGATATAGGAACAAAGTTAAATATTCCAGTAGTTTTTGATAATTTACATAATGATATAAATTCATCTGTTGAGCAAAGAAGTACTAGAGAATGGATAAATGAATGCAAAAAAACTTGGAAAAAGGAAGATGGAAAACAAAAAATCCACTATTCTGAACAAGACCCATTAAAGAAGATAGGATCTCACTCTAGTACTATAAGTATAGATAATTTTATGAAATTCTATGAAGAGCTAAATAGAGAAGATATAGATATAATGCTAGAAGTTAAAGATAAAAACCTTTCAGCAGTAAAATGTATTAATTGTACTTCAAAAAATGGGAATATTAAGGCGCTTGAAGAGGAATGGAGTAGGTATAAATATAAAATATTAGAAAACTCACCTAATAATTATTTAGAAATAAGACAATTGTTAAAGGATAAAAATAGCTATCCTTCAGTGGAATTTTATAATCTAATAGAGGAATCGTTGAAAGATCAAGAATCTATAGGAAATTCAATAAATGCTGCAAATCATATTTGGGGTTATTTTAAAGATGTAGCTTCTGAAAAAGAGAAGAAAAGTTTCTTGAAAATAATTGATGATTACAGGGAAGGGAATGGATCTAACAATAAAGTTAAAAGTGCATTATGGAAGTTGGCTAATAAGTATAATCAAGAGTATTTACTGAATTCTTATTATTTTGAATAGTTGACATTCTAATGTCCTATTTCTAATTTGCAAAGAGTGTATGGGTACAGAAGAAGATTATTGTATTTGAAACTTATGATAAATTTTTTTATTATTATTACATAAGTTAATCATAAAAAGAGGAGGGCATTAATGATGAAAAATTTTAAAGAAGGATTCCTATGGGGTGGTGCTACAGCTGCAAACCAATTCGAAGGAGGATGGAATGCAGGTGGAAAGGGACCAAGTACAGCGGATATGATGACAGGTGGTACTCATACTACTCCAAGAAGAATAACTCCAGAGTTAGAAGAAGGAACATATTATCCAAGTCATGAGGCTATAGATTTCTATGGACATTATAAAGAAGACATTAAAATGTTTGGAGAAATGGGATTTAAAACTTTTAGAATGTCTATAAACTGGTCAAGAATCTTTCCAAATGGTGATGAGCTAGAACCAAATGAAGAAGGTTTGAAATTTTATGATAACGTATTCGATGAACTTAAAAAAAATAATATAGAACCGTTAGTAACTATATCTCACTATGAAACACCTTTTGGGCTTACAAAGAAGTACAATGGATGGGCAGGGAGAGAAGTAATAGATTGCTATATAAGATATTGTGAGACAATATTTAAGAGATATAAGGATAAAGTTAAGTACTGGTTAACATTTAATGAAATAAATTGTTTAACAATGCCACTTGGAGCATTTATGAGTGGTGGTATACTTATGAATGGAGTAGAAAATACTGATTTTTCAATGAATGTTAAAGATAATCCTCAATTAAGATTCCAAGGATTACATCATCAATTTGTTGCTAGTGCAAAAGCAGTAAAATTGGGACATGAAATTAATCCAGATTTCAAAATAGGATGTATGATTGCATATATGACATTCTATCCATATTCATGTAATCCAGAAGATATATTATTAACTCAACAAAAAGATCAAATAAATAATGGCCTTTGTGGGGATGTCCAAGTAAGAGGATATTATCCTGCCTTTGCGAAACGTTACTTTGAAGAAAATAATATTCAGATAAATATGGAAGAGGATGATGAAAAGATACTTAGGGAAGGATGTGTAGATTTCTATTCATTTAGTTATTATATGTCTAATGCGGTAAGTACTGATCCGAATAATCAAAATACTGCAGGAAACTTAATGGGAGGAACAAAAAATCCATATTTAAAAGCTTCAGATTGGGGATGGCAAATTGACCCTAAGGGATTGAGATGGACTTTAAATCATATTTATGATAGATATCAAATTCCAGTAATGGTAGTTGAAAATGGGTTGGGTGCAGTAGATGTTATAGAGGAAGATGGATCAATTAATGATGATTACAGAATTGATTATATAAGAGATCATATTGTAGAAATGAAGGAAGCAGTTAAAGATGGAGTTGACCTTATGGGATATACTATGTGGGGATGTATAGATTTAGTAAGTGCATCTACAGGAGAGATGAAGAAACGTTATGGATTTATATATGTGGATAAAAATAATGAAGGAAATGGAACATTAGAAAGAAGACCTAAGAAAAGTTTTTATTGGTATAAGAAGGTTATTGAATCTAATGGAGAAAGTTTAGAATAAAGATAATTGCATTTATAAATGGTTAATCAAATTTTCATTTGCATTTTTTACAATATCTGTTTACAAAGTGAAATTCTATATGTAAAATAGGGAATGGACATATTAGTTTTAAATTTTGATTTAAGAAAAATATTAATTTATTAAAAATTAAGATGAATATATAGTGTGCTTACTGAATAATAAAAGAATATAGAAAATTATTATGTAAAGGATAAGCATATATTATTTACTGAAATAGAATATATCTATTTATAACTTAAATTAATCTTATGTTCTTTTTTTGTCATAAAGATTTAAGTACATACTCATTTTAATTATAATAGGGGGATATTAAAAAAATGCAATATGAATTAGTTGAATCAATACCAAACAGTAGCCAAGTAATTTATGATTTTAAAGGATTTGATAATTGGCAATCTATGAATAAGATTGTCAATATAATAAAGGAAGATATTAAGCCCAATAAACTTACATTTAGTGGTAGAGTAAATTTTGATGGTTATTTTGAAAAAGATGGACTACAAGTTGAAGTTCATCAGGATGAAACTAAAAGGACTTATTTAGAATTTAGAGGTCAAGAGTCAGAAAAGAATTTTAATAAGATAAGAGTTTGGGCAAAAGTTATTTTTAGTGAGTTAATGTATGATGAATTAGAGCAAAAAGTTTAATTTTTTCTTTAAATAAATGTAGTGGATTTTTATATAAATCTCACTACATTTTTTTTAGTGTTTATCTAATAAATTTTTTTCAAGTGGCTCAACAATATTCTTAATCACTAAATTACTAATATTATCAGCTATATAGTGGGTTAATTTTAAAGAACTACGACCCTTATAAATTTCATCATTAAATTCCATCCCAACCTCGCTAGAAAGTTTAGTTTTTAATTTTTCAAGTTCTACTTTTGATTTTGGATCTAATGGTTTTTTACTCATTATATAACACCTCCATATAAAGTTAGTGTTATATTTTTGTGTGAAAATATACTTAAACTAATTATTAAATGTGAAAAAATCTTTTATCACATAATTACCAAAATGTTCACATAGTTACAGCAATTTATTGAAGAGGTTTTTTGAGAATGGTATAATTTTCAAAGTTAATTTACTATAACTTACATATAGTATAAAGAATGGTGATTATATGTTTTAAGTATAAAACTTTTAAGTAAGCGCGCGAGTTTAGTACAAAATAACATTAAAATCAATATGTAAGTTAAAAGTGATAACAAATTTTTTTAAAACCTAGGAGGTAAAAATGTTGAACAAACGGAAAAAGGTAGTGTCAATGACTTTAATATTTGCCATGATTTTTTCTCTTTTAAACTTGGCCATAACATCTACAGCATTTGCAGATGATAATGGTGGACCAGAAGGTCCAGGAGGTCCAGGTGGAGGACCGTCTACATCCCAAACAACCACTACAAAGACAAGTGAGAAGTATGGAAATTGGAAGTTTACAGTTACAACAACTACAGACAGTTCGGTATCACCATCAAAAGTAACTAAGACAGCTAAAATAACACAGTATATTGGAACTACTGATACAACAGTTGTTGTTCCAGGTGTTCTTGATGGAGCTACTGTAACAGAAATAGGTTCACAAGCATTTGCACGTCATGGAGAAATTCTAGCACTTTATGTACCAAATGTAGTTAAAACAATTGATTCGTGGGCATTTTATGATTGTAATAGTGTAGCAGTTGTAAGTATTGCTAATGCTGATGTAAATTTAGATACAGGTGCATTTCAAAGTAACCCAAATGTAGTTGTGTATTTAAACTCAAGTTATAGTGATGAAAATACTAATAAACTTGTTAGTGTTCTTGGAAGCAGTGATAAAGTATCTAGAAAAGGATACACAGGAATAACTGTAGATATTAAGGATTCAGAGGATAGTGATTCTTATACAGCAGTAGATAAAACACTATATGGTACCTATGGTGAATATTTAAGTGTAAATTCATATCCCATTGAAAAAACTAATATTAGTATAATATCAAGGGGAACTGGATGCACAGTTGATTCAGGAAATTTTGAAAATAATATTTATACTTACACAATAAGTGGAGATCTTACAGGAGTTGTAGATTACACATCAAGTGCAACTGTTGCAGATAGTCTTAAGGATAAGGTTAAAGTTAAGGAGTTAAATAAGACTTTTAGAGTATTAACAGCTGAGGAAGCATCTACTCTTAATGGAAAAATATCATCTGATTCTAACTATAGCACAGTAAAAAGTAGATTTAATTTTAATGAAGGTTACTATATAAATGGTAATCAAGTTAAACTTGATTCTAAAAATGTTACAGCATATGATGCAGAAAAAGGTGATGTGATTTATTCCCTTGTTAATGGAACTGTAACTAAGGGAGAGCTTATGGATGCAAATTACTATGATAGTAACCTTTACTACAAATATATAGCATACAAAGATACTGATAATGATGGAGATGTGGATGTTATATATTATTCTCCTTTTGAACTATCTGCAAATGAAGATACTGCAGCAATTGCAGATAGTAATGTGTATTTAAATGGGTTAAGTTCGCAAAAAGAAATGAATCCAGTATACTATTCATTTGCAAACTCTGTAATTACAGCAGATGGAGAAGATTTAGAATATACAAGCCCTTTAAGCCTTAAATCTACAGATACTTCATTTAAATATACTGATAAGGATGGAAATAGTCAAACTTACAAAGGTGACAGTGTTTTAGGGAAAACAAATGAGGAACGTAGCATTCTTTGGGCTACAAATTATGGTAATTTAACAGTAAGTCAGCTTAATGCTAAAAGTAACTCTGTTGGAAACTGGGCTAAGATGTCATATGAAGCTGGTTTATCAACTTATAATCCTGAGATTGTTATGCAGTGGGGCATGAATGCAGTACTTTATGCAACACAAGGTGGAACTGTTACACTTGGTAAAAAAGGTGGTAGTGAACATAGTTCTATTGCAGCAACTGGAGATGGTGCAAATGGTGTTATTGCAGCTTGTGGTGGAGCAGATTTAGGAAGTAATACTGCTAAATCTTCAACATCTAAGGTTTATGTTTATAACACAGATTTTAATCTTGAAGGTTGGAATAACCATGTAGCTGATTGTGTATATGGTGGATATGCATACCTTGAAAATGTTACAGCAAAAACAGGAAGAAAAGGTTCATATGCAGTAGGACAAGGATCTTCTTTAGCAAATGATTTTGGTAATGGAGTTGTTGAAGTTAATAATTATAAAGCTACAGTTTATGGAAATCGTTCTGCTGGTGCATATGTCATTGGAAGTGGTGTGATTTCTGGGGACAAAGCAGAGTTAACTTCTTATGCAGATGCAGGAGCAGTTATTGCAAGTGGAGGAACTTATCATTTGAGCAACAGTGAAATAAAAGGTGTTATGGGAATTAAAAATCGTGGCGGTGCAAAAGGAACTTCTGATATATCAAACTCAACTATAACAGCATTTAAGGATTATAGTGAATATACTATAGGTGATAAAGCTAAGTCAGCTATGGAAGCGTGGAAAACTGCAAGTGGAAGTTATGCTCTTGCATATTACATGATGAGTGATGAAACAATGACTATGGGCAAGCTGTGTGAAAACTATAATATTACAGGTGAGACTAAAACAACATTATATAATACTCTTGGTAAACTTGAAGGAGCAACATATACAGATAATAAGAAAATACGTAAGAGTGTTTTAGATAATACTTATTATAATTATTCCGCAGGTTCATATACTGGAAGTACTGATTTTTCTGATATTCCATATTTAACAGTAGGTAGTAGTTATGGTGGAAATACAAATTCTATATTAGATTTTGAAGCATCAGGAACAACATTAAATCTTACAGGAAATAAGTATATTAATAAAAATACAAGTGATTATGATTATCTAATTTCCTCAGAAGCAGGATCTTCGCCTACTATTAATTTTATTGACAGTAATGGAACTGTTAGTGGCATAGTGTGGAATGAAGGAACTGTTAACAGAGCTGTAGAAGGTAGAGGTGGAAGTAGAACATCATCAGTAACAGCAAACTTTAAAAACTCTAATTTTGAAGGAAGTTTTGCAGATGGTAATAATGGTCTTTGGAATGGAAATTCAGAATATACAAATAATGCAGGAAATGTAACAAAACTTAATGGAAATTATTATGGAGCAGAAGCAAACTGGGGGATAACTGCATCTTTTGATGCTAATTCAAAATGGAATGTTACTCATGATAGTTATGTTGGAACTTTGACAATTGAAAACTTAGATAATGTTTCTTCTGAGAAACCTGTTAAAGTTTACTATAAAAATCTTGGAACTGGAACTGATTCAAGATTAACTAATGGAACAGTAAAAAATAATATAACTTTTGTACTTGAATAAAATTAGGAATCCTGTCAACTGAAGTAAAATAATGTATTTTATATTACAAGTTGTCGGAAAGAAATTTTAATATATTTTAAAAACTTTTATTCAACACGTGTTTACAATATCGAATTTTGCGTGTAAAATATATTAATAGGTTTGGGAAAACTAGAAAATTTTAATTTAGCAAACGATATTTTCATAATAAAATTTTAAATGAATGGAGATATCAGTATGTTTAAATTAGATTATAAAAGACTTAAGTTGAAAATTTACCATAGAAAGGACAAGCGCTATTAAAAGATGAAGTTGTAATGAAATACTTTATCTTTAAGATAGGTGCGTTGTCCTTTTTTTATAGAATAGAAATAATGCACAATTTACAATATTAATAGGTAATTAGATATAAAATGTGAACTATATAGTGTGAATTGTATGTTTTAGGGAGGGATTGAACTTGAATAATATTAAAGTAAGTGTCTATGAGAAGAATAAATATACAAATTATATTGAAAATAACAGTGATAAGAATATAGAAAAAAATGATTTAGAAGAAAGATTATTAGGAGTGCTTGGGTTATTTGATGTAAGCTATGAAGGTATAGAAATTAATGATATTGTTATATCTTCTAAAATAACTAGTTGTGCAAAAGAAAAAAATGAAAGTTACAATAGTGATGAAAAATTAATGAAATTTATTTTAAATGATTCTTGGACTTTAGCTGAATGTATAGATCAAGAGATATCTCATTCTAATATAGTAAATGGACTTGCCTATTGCAGTGCAAATAATTTTTTATAAAAAAATGAAATTGAACTAAAACTATTTAAGAAGTATAATGATAATTTATTAGTAGACCCTATAATTTAATAGGGTTAATAATAAAAGAAAGGAAGGTGGGAATATAGGAAGATATAAGTATCTATCCTATTATTAAAATGGAGAAACTAGGTATATGTGGTTGGTTATCAAGAGAAGGAGAGTTTTATGGATGTGGGGAGTCTAAGCACAATCTTTTAGCATCACAGTTAGAAAAAGGATTAGGCTTAAAGTTATTTGATGAAGAGAAAAAGATTTATCTTCATGATACAGCATTATTAGAAGCTTTAGGATATGTAAAATTTACTCAGTCTACATATGGATTTGAGAATGAATGTTACAATAATCAATTTTTATTGTTCTTTGGTACAAGATTTTCTTATCCACAAAGAAAATGGATGGAGAAAAATATATGCAAAATGTCACCACACCAAAAATCAGAATGTAGGCAAAGATTAACATTAGGATATTGATGGTACAAAGAAAAAAAGAAGAGGGGTAATATGTTAAAAATAGCAAAAGATATTTTATTTGGAATATTGATTAATATATCAATAACAATTATAGAATTTATTATTACATTACCATTTGGAGAGCCAGGAAATTTTACAAAGGAAGGTTATACATATTTTATAAGTAGAGAATTATTGTTAACATCTTTGCCAGTAGTTTTATTAACATACATGTTTACATGGATTCTTAAAACAAAAAGTAAAAGTGAAGCCTTAAGAAGAAGTATAATATGGACAATAATTATATTTTTAAACTATTTATTAATTGGTATTGGTAATAAAAATTTGGGAGAAATTTTTGGAGGTATAGGAGTATATGTCTTGTTAATAAGTTCATTTGTGGGGCCTATTATTTATTCAAAAAACGTTTATAAAACCCAGTAGTAAAGCGTCTTAAAGTTTACTATTGGGTTTATTTATTCTGTATAAAATAATGTTAAAATAAATTTATCATAAATAGTATTATTTTTGTCTTAAAATAAAAAGATTTACTTAATTTAAATTAATGAGTAATTTTGTATATTTTATGAAATGGATATTTATTTAATTTAAATGTTATGAGAATATAGAGTTGTAAATATTAAAGATATAGGGGGAAATAATAATGAAAGCAAAGAAGATAATTTCATTGCTAGCAGGTTTAGTATTATCAATAAGTATGCTTGTTAGCAATAATAGTTGTTTAGCAGTGGTAAAGGCGGCTGACAAAGTTAATGTCAATTTAATTAAGAACGGGTCTTTTGATAAGAACTTAAAAGGATGGGGAAACTTTACAGCTGAAGGTGGTGATGGAGAAGTATCACTTCAAGATGGCGCGCTTAATGCACAGGTAAATAAGTGTGGAAGTGTATCCTATGGTATGCAAGTATATCAGGATGGATTCAAAATGTACAAGAATGGGAAATATCATTTGGAGTTTGACATAAGTTCCACAGTTGATAGAAAAATGGAATTTGCAATTCAACGTAATGGTGGAGATTACCGTTCATATACTTATGGAAAAATAGATGTGACTAAAGAGGTACAAAAAGTATCACAAGATTTTGTTATGACAGAAGAAAATGATAAAACACCAAGATTAGTTTTTAATATAGGGAATATAGGACAAGAGCTAGAAGCACATTCTATTAAAATTGATAATGTTAAATTAGTTCTTCTCGATGATACTGGGGTAGTAGGTAATGAAGATGATGCTCCAAAAGTAGAGCAAAAAATAGTTTTAAATCAGGTAGGGTATAAACCAGAAGATAAGAAAAAAGTTGTATTTAGAGCAACTAGCGAAGATTGTAAATTTAGGGTTATTTCAACTAGTACAAAAGCGGTTGTTTATGAGGGGGATATTAATGGGTCAATTAATAATGAAGCGGCTGATGAAATAGATAGATTTGGAGATTTTTCATCTGTAAAAACACCAGGTAATTATACTATTGAAACTAATGGATTAGGCACTTCTTATCAGTTTACTATAGCGGAAGATGCTTATAAAAATGTATTTAAAGATGCAGTTAGATTCTTCTATTTGCAAAGATGTGGAGAAGAAATACCAAAAGATTTGGGCGGCAAATGGACTCATCCAGCTTGTCATACAGACCTTGCAACAATATATGGTACAGATCAAAAAATAGATGTATCTGGTGGATGGCATGATGCAGGTGATTATGGACGTTATGTAGTGGCTACTTCAAAGGCAGCCGCAGATCTCTTAACAGCTTATGATGATAATAAAGCAGCTTTTGGAGATGATTTTAATATTCCGGAAAGCGGAAATGGAATTCCAGATGTTTTAGATGAAATAAAATATCAGTTGCAATGGATGTTAAAAATGCAAGATCAAACAAGTGGAGGAGTTTATCATAAAGTAACTTGTGCTGGGTTTCCAGGCCATGTTATGCCAGAAGCTGAGAAAAATGAACTTATAGTATGTCCTATTTCAACAACTGCAACAGGAGACTTTGCAGCAGTTATGGCAATGGGATATGAAAGTTTCAAAGATATAGATTCAGCACTTGCTGAAAAATATCTAACAGCAGGAGAAAAGGCTTGGGAATACCTTAAAGATAAACCAAATACTCCTGTTTCAAATCCAGCAGGTATTGTTACTGGTGAATATGGCGATAGTGATGATAGTGATGAAAGATATTGGGCAGCAGCTCAGCTTTTCAAAGCAACAGGGAATAGTAAATATGATAATGCATTTAAAGCTTTAGCAAATGAAAAGATTAAATCTGGATTTGGATGGCAAAGTGTAGGGGATTATGGTAATATGGCCTATATATCAGCTAAAGATGCTGACCAAAATGTAGCTGGAAATATCAGAAATTATATTGTAAATAAGGCACAAAATATTGTGGCATTAGATAAAAATGATGCATACAATATTTCTAATGGAACAACAGGTTACTGTTGGGGTAGCAATATGGATGTGAACAATAATGCTATATTCCTTGCAAAAGCTTATAAGATTTTTCCTAATGAAGAGTATTTGGATTATGCAAAAGAGCATTTGAACTACTGTTTTGGGAAAAATTCATTAGGTAAGTGTTTTGTTTCAGGCTATGGTACAGATTCTATGAAAAATCCACATCATAGACCTTCTATTGTTCAAGGATTAGCAGTACCAGGTATGATTGCAGGTGGACCAAATAGTCGTTTAGAAGACACAACAGCAGCAGATAATTTAGAAGGATTACCTCCTGCTAAGTGCTATATTGATGATAAAGAAAGTTATTCTACCAATGAAGTAGATATTTATTGGAATTCACCATTTGTTTGTGCTATGGCTGAGGTTGATAGAAATTAGAAAAGATTCTAAATAATCTTTATATGGATTAAAGGAGATGTCATTAATTAAATGATATGCTCCTTTAGTTATATTTAGCGGAATTATTCATATTATCTGAAAGATTTCTATGAGAGTGTTTTAAGCTTTTAAACAATAGGATATAATATAATAAAAAAGTTAATATACGAATGATTAAAAAATAGATTTCATGTAGTAATATAAATGTTAAAAGGAATTGGTAACAGTAATGAATTATGATGTTAAAAAATTATCAGATGATTTTGAAAGAAAAGTTGATTTCTATAAAAAACAAAAGGGAAATGAGTTAATTAGAACTGGAAAAATACAAAGAATACAGGAGAATCAATATGCAGGTGAAGAGATAGAAGTTAATTCTATAGTTTTCTCTCAAGAAGATTACTCTTATTATCATGTGGATGTTTTTATAGACTGCAAAACTAGCAAAATTAATGGAACAAATTGTGATTGCTTAGATTTTTATAAGAATGGAACTTTTAAAGATATATATATATGCAAGCACATAGCAGCTGTTTTATCAAAATATATAGATTTAAAGATTGTTAAAGAAAAAGAAACTAAAAATAAAATTGAAAATATGGGACAATATATATTGGATGAACTTATAAACCTTAATAAACCAAAAGAAAAAATTAACTTAGTGGTTAATTTAAGCCATAAAAATTTTCGCGGATATTATCAAGTGGATTTTAAAATTGGAAATAAAAAGATGTATGTCTTAAAAAATATAAAAGATTTTATAAAAGCCAAGTATGAAAATGAAGGACTTACTTATGGAAAGGATTTTACATATTTCCCAAATGAGCATATATTTAATGAAATAGATGAAAGTATAGTTGAGTATATAGAAGAAGCATTAGCTATTGATAATTTATATGGATATAACAATGGATTAATTGATGGAAAATATATAAACATAAAAGATACCTCTCTTAGACGTTTTTTAGAAATGATTAAAGAAAAAGGGATAACATATGACTTACAAAAGGTAAAGATTATTCAAGAAGATGTTCCAATAAAAATTGATATTAATGAAAAAAATGAAAAATATATTATCAGCATGTTTGGAGATTCTTTAAAAGCACTCACTTCTAAGTATGATGTTTTTCTATTTGGAGGAAATATTTATTTGCCATCAAAATCACAAATGAAAAGCTTTGAAATATTTTATAAGTATTTTGAGGAATTTAAAAGATTAGAATTTAGAAAAGAAAAAGCACTAGAAATGTTTAATACTGTAATGCCTAAGTTAGAAAATATAAGTTCTCATATAAAAATAGATAGTAAGATAGATAATTTAGTAAAAAGTGATTTAAAAGCAGAATTCTTTTTAGATATAAGAAAAAAAGGAGTTGTGTTAGATATCAACTTAAAATATGGTGAAGAAACATTAAAATATTTTAATAGTACAGATAAAAAAGAGAAAATTATAATACGTGATACAAACAAAGAAGAAAAAATTTTAGATATATTAACTAATCTTAATTTCACTTATGAAAATAATATATTTATATTTAATGGAGATGAATATGCTTTATATTTATTTTTATCAGAAAAATATAAAGAATTAGAAACACTTGGTGATGTTTATTATTCAGATAGATTTAGAGAAAGAAAAGTTTATTCTACTCCTAGAATAGAGGCAAATATAAAGGATAGAGAAGATGGATTCTTAGATTTTACATTTAACATAGATGAAATATCCTCTAAGGAATATAAGAGTATTTTAGATGCTTTTAAAAATAAAAGAAAATATTATAAGTTAAAAGATGATAGTTTTATAAATCTTGAGGGGGAAGAAATTCAGGACTTTTTAGCTTTAGTTGATGAAATTGCTGGAACAAGTAAAGATGGAAGTGTAAAGCTGCATAAAAATAAGGCTATTGTTTTAAATGATTACTTAGAAAATAATAATTTATCTTGTGTTAAAGGAAAGAATATAGTAGAGAATATTTCAAATAAGGTTTTGGATTTAAACAATCTTAATTATATTCTTCCAAGTAATCTAAAGACTGAATTAAGAGATTATCAAATAATAGGATTTAAGTGGTTTAAAAACTTAAGCTATTTAGGATTAGGGGGAGTACTAGCTGATGAGATGGGATTAGGAAAAACAGTTCAAACTATTTCATTTCTATTATCAGAAGAAGGAAAAAAATCTTTAATAGTTACACCAACTTCATTAGTATATAATTGGAAGAATGAATTTTCTAAATTTGCCCCATCCTTAAGAGTGGGTATTATCCATGGCAATAAAAATGAAAGAGAAAAAAACATAGAAAATATGGATGAGTATGATGTGATTCTAACCACTTATGGTACTTTAAGGAATGATGAAGAAAATTATAAAAAGTTGAAATTTGATTACTGTATACTTGATGAAGGACAAAATATAAAAAATCCATTAGCTCAAAGCACAAAGAGTGTAAAAAATATTAAGGCAAAAACAAAGTTTGTATTAACAGGAACACCTATTGAAAATAACTTAATAGAGCTTTGGAGCATTTTTGATTTTATAATGCCAAATTACTTATATAATACCACTACATTTAAGAAAAGGTTTATAAATAATCATGATACCACAATTGAACTTCAAAAATATATAAAACCTTTTATGCTTAGGAGATTAAAGAAGGATGTTATTACAGAATTGCCAGACAAGATAGAGAAAAATTATTATGTTGAACTTTCCAAAGAGCAAAAGAAAGTATATGGAGCATATGTAAATAACATAAAAGAGAAAATGGAAGATGAGAACTTTCAAGGAGATAAAATAACTATATTCTCTTATTTAACAAAGCTTAGACAATTGTGTTTAGATCCATCTATAATAATGGAAAATTATAAAGGTAGAAGTGCAAAGATGGAAGAGGCTATTAATATTATTAAGGAAAATATAGAAAATGGGCATAAAATTCTTTTATTCTCACAGTTTACATCTGTGTTAGGTAACATTTCTAGTGAATTAAGCAATAATGGAATAGAGCATATGTATTTAGATGGAAGTACAAAAGCAAATAAAAGACTAGAGCTTGTAGATGAGTTTAATAATAGTGATAATTGTAAAGTGTTTTTAATTTCATTAAAGGCAGGAGGAACAGGCCTTAATTTAACTTCTGCAGATATTATAATACATTTTGATCCTTGGTGGAATCCGGCAGTAGAAGAGCAAGCTACAGATAGAGCTCATAGAATAGGACAAAAAAATGTTGTTCAAGTATTTAAGTTAATTTCAGAAGGAACTATAGAAGAGAGAATTATAAATATGCAAGAAGATAAAAAAGCTCTTATAAATGATGTTCTTGATAGTGATTATAAGAGTGAAAATATACTTTCATCCCTTTCAAAAGAGGAGCTTATGGAGTTATTTGCATAACATATTATTATATAGTCTTCAAGTGAGGATATTTATTTCTTACTTGAAGATTAGTATATAAGTTATTTTTTCTTTAAACTTATTTTAAAATTAATTCGATAAAATATTGTTTTTTAATACTATTGTTGACATAATTAAGTTAGTGAATATAATGATAATATAGGGATTAAAATTTGATATAATTTAAATTTATAAAAAAATGTAATATTGATAGTTGTGGGAATCTATTAGTTGAAGTACTAATAGATTTTTTTGAGTCAAAAAATATTAACCTTATCAGTATTTGTTTTAAGGGGGGAAAAAGAATAATTAATGCAAAATTAGATTAAATGAAAAGTATCAATTCTATTGTAACTCTATAAATATTTAAATCCCAATAAAAAGTTATTGTAACAATTAAATGTTTTTTAAACTATAAAAATGTAATTATATTTACAAAAAAAATAAAGTACAAAGGAGAAAAATAAATGGAAGGCATTAAACAGAATAAAAGATTACTTAAGGTAATTATTCCTGTGGCAGCTGTGTTGATAATTATCTTTGCAGGATTTATAGGATATAAAGTTATGAAACCAACGCCTGAAAAAACAGTACAAAAATATTGTGATTACCTAACTAATAAAGAATATGATAAGGCTTATAAAATGCTATATAATACAGATAATGATTTTATGAGTGAGGAAATGTTTGAGGCATCATTAAAAAGTATAGATTTTAAAGGATATGCTATAAAAGATACTAATAATAAAGATTATGGTTTAGATGTAAAGCAAGAAGAAAAAAGTGCTAGCTACGAAGTTCAAGTTCAAGGAAAAACTTATTATATAGAGATGTTACAAAATTCTAATGGTCTTATATTTAAAGATTACAAAATTGATGCTACAAAATTAGCTGATAAATGGACATTTACTGTTCCTGAAGGCACTGAAGTTTATATTAATAATAAGAAAATTGAGAAAGCAGGAAATACTAATAATAAGAGTAGCTATGGAAAAGATAAGTATGATTCTAAAAAGATAGATATTAGTGTGGATAATATATTTAAAGGCCATTATGATTTAACACTTAAATTAGATGGTGCTGAAGATATAATTAAAGAAGATGTAGATTCAGGGGAGAAAATAATTACAGATTTCAAACCTAAGCAAGAATTAGTGGATGAATTAGATAAAAAAGTTAAGGAATTTTTAAATGCTTATTATAAGAACTCTGATTTGAGTAATTTGGTAACAAGTAATAATAATTTACTTAGTAAAAAAAGAAGTGGTGATGATGTTTTAAGTGATATAAATATTAAGAATATAAAATTAAAGGGAAGTAATATTGCCAGTCTTGATGTGACATATACATGCCAATTTTCTATTTGGGGAACTAAATATAGTGAAGAGAAAGAAAAAGCAATAAATTTGGAAAAAGAAAATGACAAATGGGTTATATCTTTTTTTGATGTAAATTAAATATACTATTTAAGATGAGTAAGGAGAATAAACAAATGAATAATATAACAAATAATAAAAAATTACTTAAGATAATTATTCCTACTGCAATTGTATTGATAATTATAGTAGCAGGATTTATAGGATATAAAGTTATGAAACCAACGCCTGAAAAAACAGTACAAAAATATTGTGACTACCTAGCTAATAAAGAATATGATAAAGCTTATAAAATGCTATATAATACAGATAATGATTTTATGAGTGAGGAAATGTTTGAGGTATCATTAAAAAGTATAGATTTTAAAGGATATGCTATAAAAGATACTAATAATAAAGATTATTTACAAGAGTATTTGAAAAATAGTGGTGTGGATATTAAAGAGGAAGAGAAAAAAAGTGCTAGCTATGAAGTTCAAGTACAAGGAAAAACTTATATAATAAATATGTTACAAAATTCTAATGGGCTTCTATTTAAAGATTATAAAATTGATGCTACAAAATTAGCTACTAAATGGACAATTACTGTTCCTGAAGGTACTGAGGTTTATATTGGTAATAAGAAGATTGATAAAGTATCAAATACTCATTTTGAAAGTGGTTATGATAAAGTTTATGATTCTAAAATTGCTGAGTATACAACAAATAATATTTTTTATGGAAATTATGATGTAACTCTTAAGTTAGATGGAGCTGAAGATATTGTTGAAGAAAATGTACAAGCAGGAAAGAGTCCATCTGAAAAATTTAAGCCTACCAATGAATTGTCAGAACAATTAAAAAAACAAGTTAAAGAATTTTTAACAGCTTATTATAATAAGGATGATTTAAGTAAGATTGTTTCAAGTGATAGTAAGATAATTGAAGATTATAAAGGGTGGCAAGAAACCTATAAAAAGGCAGTTGAAACTTTAGAGAATGATTTAACTTTTAGTGATATAGATTTAGATGACAAAACTCATGTAACTGTAGATGTAAAATATACAATTAATAGTACAGTTTATGGGAGTCCAGAGAAATATAAAAAAGATAAAACAATAAAATTTAAAAAAGTAGATGGAAAATGGGTTGTATGCGCTTTTAGTATATATTCATAGTATAAAAAGATTGTTTCGCCAGTAATATGTAGAAACAATCTTTTTTATTGAAAGAATATTTAATTTTCATATTACTTATTAGTAAGTGCTTCTTGAAGTGTATGCCAAGCAAGAACAGCACATTTTACTCTAGCTGGCATATTTGAAATATTTTTAAAAGCCATGGCATCTTCTAATGCATACAATTCTTCTTCATCTGTAATTTCTCTTTTAATCATTCCAATAAATGTTTCAGTAAGATTTAAAGCTTCTTCTATAGGTTTTTCTTTTATCAAATCTATCATAATAGAAGTAGAGGCTTGTGAAATAGCACATCCTTGACCTGTAAAAGCTAAGTCTTCTATAATATTATCTTTTAATTTAAGTTCTAAAGTTATTTCATCTCCACAACTTGGATTATGGCCTTTTTCGTGAATATCTGGATCTTCAAGTTTTCTTTTGTTATGCTTTGATGTACTATGTTCCATTATTAATTCTGTATAAATTGCATTTAAATCCATATATAACTACCTCCATTTTGAAAACATTGCATATGTTTTTTCTATTGCTTCAATTAATTTATCTACATCTTCTTTTGTATTATACAAGTAGAAGCTAGCTCTGCAAGTTGCATTAATGCCCATAAATCTCATTAAGGGTTGAGCACAGTGATTACCTGACCTTATGGCAACATTATGACTATCAAAAACTGAGGCAACATCATGAGGGTGAACACCTTCAATATCAAATGAAATAACACCACTTCTATGATTTATATTTTTAGGACCATATACCTTAACATATGAGAGAGAATTAAGTTTTTTTAAGGCATATTTCATTAATTCATTTTCTATTTTAGAAACTTCATCAATACCTATACTATTTAAATAGTCAATAGCTGCACCTAATGCAACAGCACCTTCTACATTTTGAGTTCCACCTTCAAATTTAGAAGGAAGTTCAGCATAGGTAGTTTCTTGTTCATAAACATATTCAATCATATCTCCACCAACTATATATGGAATCATATCTTCAAGTAATTCTTTTTTGCCATAGACTACTCCAAGTCCCATTGCACCTAAAAGTTTATGAGCTGAAAATACTAAAAAATCTGCATCTAATTCTCTTACGCTTACCTTCATATGAGGTACACTTTGAGCCCCATCAACTATAACTTTAGCTCCCATAGAGTGTGCATAATCTATAATCTCTTTAATTGGATTTATAGTTCCAAGAGCATTAGATACATGAGTTATGCTAACTAATTTAGTTTTTGGAGTTATCTTATTTTTTATTTCATCTTGTGTAATTTCACCATCTTCATTTACATAAATGTATTTTAAAGTAGCTTTTTTAGCTGTTGCAACAAGTTGCCATGGGATAAGGTTAGAGTGATGTTCTGCAATTGAGATAACAATTTCATCACCTTCATTTATATTGTTCATACCATAGGATGAGGAGAGTAGATTAAAACCTTCTGTGGCATTTTTAGTGAATATAATTTCTTTTGTAGATTTTGCATCAATAAAATTTCTAACCTTTTCTCGAGCAGTATCATAAGCTTCTGTAGCATCTATGCTAAGTTTATATGCACCTCTGTGGGGATTGGCATTATTAGTTTTATAATAATTTTCAATAGCATCTATAACCTGAGTTGGTTTTTGTGTTGTTGCAGCACTGTCTAAATATATTAATCGGTTCCCATTTTCATCAGCCTTTAAAATGGGGAAGTCTTCTAAAAAATTTCTATTATTCATTTTTTAAACTCCTATCTACTTCTTCTAAGATTTCTTCAATTATAGCTGAATCACTAATTTTATCTATTATTGGATTAAAGGCTGCTCTTACAATAATAATTTTTGCTTCATCATAACTTAATCCTCTAGACATTAAATAGAATAGTTTATTTTCATCAATTCTTCCTGAAGATGCTGAATGTTCTCCTGAAATATCATCTTCTCCACATAGCAGTATTGGCATTGCTTTTGCTCTAGCTTCTTTTGAAAGAAGCATGCAATATTCATCTTCTGCACCTACACTTTTTGATGATCCTTGTTTAAAATCTAATGTACCTTTAAAAGATTTTTTTGCCTGACCTTGTAGAGAACCTTTAACATTCATGTTTGATTTACTCTTTATTCCTGTGTGAGTAATAACATAGTTAATATCTATAATTTTCTTATTTCCTCCCAAATAGATAGAATCTATATTGGAAGTTGCTCCTTCATTTTTCAAATCAGCATGATAATTAGTAATGCTGTATTTACTACCAAGATCTACTGAAATAAAGTTAACTGTTCCTAAATTGTCTACATCAGACATATTAGAATCAAAATGTATTGTATTTTCATTTAATAAGTTAACCTTAGTTACTTTGAGTTGGCTATTTTTCTTAGAATATATTGTAGTAATTCCATTATGATATCCACCAGAACTATCTAGGGATTTGTACTTAACTATAATTTCTGCCTTTGAATTTTCTTCTCCAACAATAATTAAGTTATCAACTAATGTTTTATTATCTTTATCAAAGTCAAATTCTAAAATTAATGGATCTTTAATATTTTTACTGATTGTTATTAGAAGACCTTTGTTAAAGTTTTCTCTACCCTGCTTTATAAGTTCTTCACTTGCTCCATATATAAAATCTTTACATATAGGGAAAAGATTTTTATTTACTAATTCTTGAATATTAATATCATTATTTTGGTTTTTAATTTTTATATTATTAAACTCTTTAATATCTGGAGTATTTAATTCTCCCAGGCTTATATCATTAATGTTAAGCCAAGACTTTGTCCTTGCAGGAGTTTTATTTAAATTATTAAAATTTATAGCTTCCATTAATATCACCTACCCAATACTTCCTTCTAATTCTATATTGATTAAATTATTCATCTCAACTGCATATTCTAAAGGTAATTCTTTTGATATAGGTTCAGCAAAACCTCTTACAATCATAGATTTTGCTTCATCTTCACTTATACCTCTAGACATTAAGTAGAAAATAGATTCATCACTTATCCTACCTATTTTAGCTTCGTGTCCTATTTCTACATCATCATTTAATATATCTATAACAGGAATAGTATCTGATTTAGATTTATTATCTAGCATTAAGGATTCACAAGATACCATAGACTTGGAATTATAGGCATTAGAGTTAACCTTTAAAACACCTCTATAAGTAGCTTTACCACCATTTCTTGAAATAGATTTTGAGTTAATTGTTGAGGATGTGTTTGGAGCAGCGTGTATAACTTTTGCTCCTGTATCTAAGTTTTGGCCTTTACCTGCAAAAGATACTCCAGTGAATTCTGCTCTTGCACCTTCACCTTTTAATATGCTCATAGGATAAAGCATTGAAATTTGTGAACCAAAAGAACCTGAAATCCATTCGATAGTTCCATTTTTTTCAACTATTGCTCTTTTAGTATTCAAATTAAGCATATTCTTTGACCAGTTTTCAATTGTGCTATATCTAAGGGTTGCACCTTCTTTAACATAAAGTTCAACACAACCAGCATGAAGATTGGTTACACTATATTTAGGGGCTGAACAACCTTCTATAAAGTGAAGTTTTGCACCTTCATCTACAATTATTAATGTATGTTCAAATTGTCCTGCACCTGGAGAATTTAACCTAAAGTATGATTGAAGGGGAATATCAACATTAACACCTTTAGGAACATATACAAATGAACCACCTGACCATACAGCTCCATGAAGTGCAACAAATTTATGGTCATTAGGAGTTACACATTTCATAAAATATTCTTTAACAATATCTTCATGTTCTCTTAATGCTGTTTCCATATCAGTATAAATAACACCTTGTCTAACTAAGTCTTCTTTTATGCTATGGTAAACAACTTCTGAATCATATTGAGCTCCAACACCAGCAAGGGATTTCTTTTCTGCTTCTGGAATTCCTAAAAGATCAAATGTTTTCTTTATATCTTCAGGCACCTCATCCCAAGAACCAACTAAATTACTTTTTGGGCGTACATAAGTTACTATGTTATCCATATCCAATTGATCTAAAGATGGTCCCCAAGATGGAAGGGACAACTTATTATATATATCTAAAGATCTTAATCTAAAATCTCTCATCCAATCAGCTTCATTTTTTTCTTTTGAAATAGTTTCTATTATTTCTTTAGTTAATCCCTTTTGAGATTTAAAACTAAAATTATCTTTATTTTTTATATCATATATTCCTCTGTCCATTTCTTCTATATAAGTCTTTTTTCTATTTTCCATATAAATTCACCACCTTTAATTAGCTAAATTTTCTTTATAAACTTCATATCCATTTTCTTCTATTTCCTTAGCTAAGTTGCCATCACCAGTTTTAACTATTTTGCCATCAACTAAAACATGAACATAATCTGGCTTTAGATTTTCTAATATTTTTGTGTTATGGGTTATGATTAGAACTCCGTTATCTTCATTTGAGAACATTTCTATTCCCTTAGAAACAATTCGTATAGCATCAACATCTAAACCTGAATCAGATTCATCTAAAATAGCAAGTTTTGGTTGAAGAGTAAGCATTTGAAGTATTTCATTTTTCTTTTTTTCACCACCAGAGAATCCTACATTTAAGTATCTCTTAGCATAGCTTTCATCTATTTTTAATTCTTTCATGTTCTTTTTTAAATCAAGATCAAATTTAAAATGTTTTAGGACAGTTCCATCACTTGATCTTTTAGCATACTTTAAAAAGTTTTCTACAGTTATTCCTGGAATTTCTTCTGGATATTGAAATGACATAAAGAGTCCTTTCTTAGCTCTTTCATCAGTTTTTAGGTTATTAATATTTTCACCATCAAATTCTATATTCCCATTTAGTTTTTTATATTTTGGATTGTTCATTAATGCATTAGCAAGAGTAGATTTGCCAGCTCCATTAGGGCCCATTATTACATGAATTTCTCCTTTATTAATTTCAAGGTTTAAACCTTTTAATATTTCTTTTTCATCTGCTTCTATTCTTAAGTCATTAATTTTTAATAAATTATCTTTCATTGAAAATCACCTCAAATATTTATCTAGTTCTATATATAAATTGAAAATTTAATGTGTATTTAAAATACACTTTTATATTAGCATATGAAAATTTAATGTGCAATATAGATACACATTTAATTTTCTAATATATAAATATTTTTTTCTGATATAATTAATAATAATCAGTAGATATAAGGGGCGTGAGAATATGAACTTATCAAAGTTTTCAGATTATGCTTTTAGAATTTTAATATATTTAGCAGAAAATCAGGAGAAATTATGCACAGTAGAAGAATTGGCTTCAAGCCTTGGAGTATCAGAACATCATATAAAAAAGATTGTTCATCATTTAGCTAAAACTGAATATATAACTTCAACCAAAGGAAGAAATGGTGGACTTAAGCTTGGTATGGAGCCTAAAGATATAAATCTTGGAAAAATTTTGATTATTACTGAAGAGAATTTAAATGTATCAGAATGTTTTTCCAGTGCAAAACATGGATGTAATTATTCTACATGTAAATTTAAATCCATATTAGGAGAGGCTTTAAATGCTTTTATTGATGAAGTTAGTAAACACACACTTCAAGATATTTTATAATTATTTTAAATTTATCTAAAGTTAAGTGCTAATAAAAAACACTAGAACTGGCATGAGTTCTAGTGTTTTTTAGATTTTGTGTATATATATAATAATTATTAAGGGTTAACTTTAATTTATTGAATTTGGCATTGTAATCCATTAAGACTGAAGCTAGTAGGTTTGTCTGTTGATCCATTGCAGTTTATATTGAATCCAAAGGTAGCAGTTCCACCATTGGCAGCAATGTGTCCATTGAAACCAGCATCTTTTACTGATACATTATTTCCAGAAGTTGTATAGCTTCCACACCAAAGGCTAGCTAAGGTTTGCTTTTCAGGAAGAGTCCAATTCAATGTCCATCCATTTATATCAGTTTTTCCAGTGTTCTTTATTGTTACATTAACAGTAGCTCCATCACCCCAACTGTTAACATTATAAGATACAACAACATCACTTAAAGGTGCTACAGAAGAATCAGCAGTTGTTACTGTTAGAGCTTCACTTGCTGGAGATACATTACCAGCTGAATCTTTAGCTTTTATAGTAAAGCTGTATTCAGTAAGAGAACTTAATCCTGTAACTGTAAAGTTTGTTGATGAAGTTGATCCAACTAAAGTATCACCATTATAGATATCATAACTTTCAACTCCTGAATTATCATTTGAAGCAGTCCATGAAAGACTAACAGAGTTGGATGTTTTAGATGTATTTGTAAGTGCGGTAGGTACAGTAGGTGCTTCAGTATCAGGAATTCCACTTGTATATTGTTTTAGCCACTTTAGAGCTGGACGTGGTTCTCCTGTTGATGTAACTAAATGAGTACCATCCTTCCATGTTTTACCTTGAATGTATCCCCATAATGTTACACCTTTTACAGATGGATGTTCCCAAAGAACAGGAAATTTTTCCTTATACCTTGCCAGTTGAGTAGCATCATCACCAGTCATATCAAGTTCTGATACATATATTGGTAGGCCAGTTGTATCTAGTGTATTTAACACATTTTTCATTGTGCTTACAGAAACAGTGTCCATGTTAAATTGATGGCATTGTATTCCGATTCCATCTACAAGACCTCTATCTTTAAGTAAATTTATAATACTAACATATTGCTTTGCAGCAGCTGGATTGCTTATAATTCCATATTCATTAATAAGCAATTTGGAATTTGGGAATGCTTTTCTAGCTTGTTCAAATGACCAAATAATCCAATCCCATCCTGTAGTTCCATCACCACCAATTGCATCTTTATATGCTGGTTTTGCATGTAATGGTTCATTAACAACATCAACAAATTGTGAATCAGGATATCTTTCGCCTGCTGCTTGTATCCATTCTTCAACTTCTCCTTTTTGATCATCAGCAGAAAGTGAAGTTATCCATTTTGGTTGTTGGCTTCCCCATACTAGGTTATGGAATTTGAATGGGAAATTATGATCCTTTGCATATTGATAATCTTTATCTGCCCAATACCAACTCATATTATCTTGAGTTTGTTCTACAGATCCCCATTTGGTTCCATTTTCTGGAGTTACTTGATTCCAGTAAGTAGCAAAGTCTGAAGGCGCAACATTATCAAATATATTTCCTAAGAACTTTGTACTAGTTGTAGGAATTTCTTCTGCATGAGCCTTAAGGGGTAATACCGATGATAGAATGCAAATAGGCATTAACACAGTAATCAGCGTTTTTGAAATTCTTTTTCTTAACATAATTATCCTCCCTATATGGTTATATTTTGTATAATATGTAATATTGTATCATAATAGGAGATAAATACATTGCTGTTTCAAGACTAAATATGTGGTAATTCACGCTTTTTTTTATACTAAGAAGTTTAAATAAAGATTTTTAGAAAATTCTAAATAATAGGATTATTAAATAAAGAAAAATAATAGAGTCTAGTTTATAGAAATAGAATAAAAGTAATTGTAAAATAGAATATGAGGGAGATGAAAATTATGGATATATTGATTTATATAGGAATTGGTATTATTGCAGGTATTTTAAGTGGATTATTTGGAATTGGTGGAGGAATAGTAATTATTCCATTATTAATTTATTTAAAAGGATTTACTCAGTTACAAGCTCAAGGAACCTCTTTAGTTGCAATGCTTCCACCAGTTGGAATACTTGCATTCATGGAATATTACAAAAGGGGAAATACAAATATAACCGCTGGAATAATTATTTGTATCACTATGTTAATTGCAGCTAAGTTTGGTGGACAATTAGCTAATGTAATTCCTGTTAGTGTGATGAAGAAAGCTTTTGCAGTATTCATTATTTTAGTTGGAATAAAAACTTTTTTTGGAAAATGACTTGTTAAGTAAATATGTTAATTAGTTTCTTTTGAAATTAATTAATATATTTTTCTTTTATTACTTTTGTAATCATTAATTTGGAAAGTTATTACTTTCGTTATATTGATGACTTTGGTGTGATAAGTTATAGTTAAGTCATAAATTTGGGAAATGATATGTATTAGGTAAGATAATAATATTTTGAATTATTGAAATACTTATTTATGATTGATTGAATAGGACAATTATCATAAGTATTAAGTATAAAAAAGAAAAGATAGAGGGGGAAGTAAAATGAATAGCAAACTGAAACAAAAAGTTATGTTAGCATTGGCTAATTTAACATGTTTAACGATTTTGTTCACAGCATCTCCAGTTAGTGTGCAAGCAGCAACAAAAACTATCACATCAAATAAAATTGGCACAGATGGTGAGTACAGCTACGAACTGTGGAAAGATTATGGGAATACAAGTATGACTCTTAAGAGTGGAGGCGCATTTAGCTGTCAGTGGAATAATATTGGCAATGCATTGTTTCGCAAAGGAAAAAAGTTTAATGAAACTCAAACATACAAGCAACTTGGGAACATATCGGTAAACTATGGTTGTAACTATCAGCCTTCTGGTAATTCATATTTATGTGTTTATGGGTGGACAAGCAGTCCGCTTGTAGAATATTACATAGTTGATAGTTGGGGTACTTGGAGACCACCAGGAGGAACATCAAAGGGAACTGTTACAGTTGATGGTGGAATATATGATATATATGAAACAACTAGAGTAAATCAACCATCTATTAAAGGAAATACAACCTTTAAACAGTATTGGAGTGTTCGTAGGGATAAACGTACTAGTGGAACTATTTCAGTTAGTAGACACTTTGATGCATGGGCAAGTAAAGGAATGTTACTTGGAAAAATGTATGAAACAGCATTCAATATAGAAGGATATCAAAGTAGCGGAAAAGCAGATGTGTATAGCATGTCAATTAACATTGATAAATAATAATTCTATTTGTATGAAAAATTGTATAGTTAAGATGATTAAAGGGGATAGAATTCTAGCTATTCCCTTTATTTTACGTTTTGTACTAAATAATTAATATAAATAAAGTTGCTATAGATTTAATAATTAGCATTAAATAAAGTAATAATTATATGAATTATACTATGAAAGAAAGTTTGTTCCAAATTATCTATAAAAACATAGTATGTGATATACTATCAATATAATAAGTTAAAGTGATTTTTATATTCTAAGAGGTAAAAGATGAATAAAGAAGTTATATACAATAAATATATATTGATACTTAAGTATATTTATATTGCTTTATTTATAGCATGTGCAATCATATATAAGATTAATATTATTGACTATAAATTTGCTATACTACTTATTTATATAGCAAATAATCAGTTTAGATATTTTAGATTAGGAGATAAAAGAGAATTAAGGTACATATCCATTTTAGTAGATATGGTTTGTGCTTTTAGCCTTTATAGCTTAATAGGAGGCTTTGGAAGCATAATTTTTCTACCAATTCTTGTGGATATAATTTATGAGTTTGAAAACATATTTGCCTTCATATATTTAGTATTTACTTTTATTTTGGTGGGACTTACAAATTCCATAGAGCAGTTAATTTATTTTGCGGTAGAAACATCATCAATAATTTTCCTAGGAATGATAATAAGAGAACAAAGTCAGAAAAAATTAAAGGCCCAGAAATTATATGATAGAATCAGAGAAAATGAGGAGGAACTTAAAAAGTTAAATTATGAGTTAGAATCATATGCTAACACTGTAGAGGAAATAGCTGTTTTAAGGGAAAGAAATAGAATTTCCAGGGAAATACACGATAATGTTGGACATTCCTTATCCACAATAAGAATACAACTTGGTGCAATTGGAAAAATATCTAGTGAAAAGTGTGAACCCGCTGCAGAAATGTGTAATAATCTTGCAGAGTTTACAAAGAAAAGTCTAGAGGATGTAAGAGATGCAGTTAGAGCTATGAAGCCAAGAGAATTTGAAGAATATGAGGGAATTATAATTATTTCTGAAATGATTAAGAATTTTAAAAAACTCACTGATATAGATGTTAAGCTTAGAGTATCAGAAAAAGTGTGGAAGTTAAACTCAGATCAAAGTATGGCAATATATAGAATAATTCAGGAATTTTTATCAAATTCATTGAAACATGGAAAAGCAACAAAGGTAAATATATTTTTGAACTTTTTAGATGAGTCATTGAGAATACATTTGAAGGACAATGGTGTGGGATGCTCAGATGTAAAAACAGGCATAGGTCTCCAGAGTATAAAAGAAAGAACAGCGTTCTATGGAGGAACTATGGAATACAAAACCCAGGAAGGAAAAGGGTTTGAACTAGCCATAGTAATGAATAAAACTAAGTTAAGTATTGATGGAGTATGAGAATAATATGGACAAGATAAAGATTATAATAGTGGATGATGAAAAGTTAATTAGGGAAGGGTTAAAAATAATTTTATCTTCTTATGAAGACTTAGAAGTTGTGGCTATATGCGAAAATGGAAGAAAAGCATATGAATATTGTTTAAAGAATGAAGTAGATGTGGCACTTATGGATATAAGAATGGGTGAATATGATGGGGTAATGGCTACAAAATTGATAAAAGAAAAAGTAGATAAAGTGAAAGTATTAATGCTAACAACTTTTCAAGATAGTGAGTATATACAAGATGCATTAAAATATGGGGCTTCAGGATATCTACTGAAAGATAGTTCTTATGATCTTATTCATGGGGGAATAAAAGCTGCATTTGAAGGAAATATAGTAGTTCATCCTGAAATAGCAACAAAATTTATTATAAAAGATAAATCAGAAGAAGATTTAGAGGAAATCAAGGAAAATACTAATCTTACTGATAGGGAGCTTTTGATAATAAAAGAGATAGCTAATGGTTTTTCTAATAAGGAGATTGGAGAAAAAATGTTTCTAACTGAAGGAACTATTAAGAATAATATAACCAATATATTATCAAAACTTGGACTTAGAGATAGAACACAGATTGCTATATTTGCTTTTAAGAATAACTTGGTTAAATAATTGTAATTTAAAAATGAAGTGCCTATAGTCCACTAAACTAGAGTAAACATAACTAATAATGATAAAATATAGTTTAGAAGAGACTATAGGAATGAATAGAAAGTATCTTTGTGGACATAACAAAAATATTTAACTTAGAATAAAAGTTTGTTAACTATTAGCAAATTCATTTAATAGGTTACCAAACATATTAAGTGCATATTGTATTGAATTTGAAGAGTTTATATTAATATCATACTTTGAAAATATATCATTAAATGAACTGAGATTATCCTCTTTGAGAAAATTAATGTATTTATTTTTTAATTCTTGGTTATCGCTTTGGAGAATTTCAACTAACATAATAGCGATGGAAAAACTTAGAGGATATTTATAAGTATAGAATTGTCGATAAAAATGAGGAATTCTAGTCCATTCAAATTTTATTTCCTTAGTTATTTTTAGTACAGGACTGTAATATTTAATATACAAATCGCGATAAATATCACA
Source organism: Clostridium sp. SHJSY1 (assembly GCF_031626875.1). Lineage (NCBI taxonomy): Bacteria > Bacillati > Bacillota > Clostridia > Eubacteriales > Clostridiaceae > Clostridium > Clostridium sp. SHJSY1. Next base: position 11,295 of record NZ_JANDMF010000049.1, on the reverse strand, counting down.
GATATCATTATAATTTAGAATTTTGTGGTTTTGTATTTTATCATGAATTTCTTTTTCGAATTCAGCAAACATAGTCTGTCTAAATAGAGTTGTGGCGAAGTGATCTAAAAAGTAATTTAAGAAAACCTTTCTTCTTTTGTAAAAATATTTGTTATTTAAGAGGTATTTTATTAATAATATTTCATTTACGATAGCAATAACTTCAGACATAATGCCCTTTCCCCACTAAAATAGACAGCATAAACTCGTAAATTCTAACGTATTCGTATAATATCATAAGATTCTAAAATCTATGCTGCTTTTGATGCTTTTTTTGAATTATTATAATATTGTTCTGGTGTTATATAACCATTTGAAGCATGTATTCTTTGCCTGTTGTAAAATATCTCAACATACTCAAATACCGCAGCACGAGCTTCTTCACGTGTTTTAAATTGTTTTTCATAAAGCCATTCACATTTCATTTTACCCCAAAATGATTCCATAGGAGCATTATCCCAGCAGTTACCTTTTCGTGACATACTGCAAACAAAACTATACTTTTCTATCAAATCCTGGTAGTCCTTTGAGCAATATTGAGAGCCTCTATCTGAATGTAGAATAACACCACTTGGTCTTTCAGCACGATTATATGCATCATTTAATGCACTTATAACTAAGTCTTTTGTCATTCTTTCGCTCATTGATAAACCAACAATCTTTTGTCCACATAAATCCATTACAGCAGCCACATAAAGCCATCCTTCATTAGTCCATACATATGTAATGTCGCTAACCATTTTTTCATTAGGTTTTTCCACTGAAAAATCTCTATTAAGAATATTTTCAGCTACTGGGAGTTTATGATTTGAGTTAGTGGTAGCCTTGAATTTTTTAGCAACCTTTGCTTTTATACCATTTTCACTCATAATACGCTCTATACGTTTATGATTTATCGGAGGATTTTTTCCATCATTTAACTCTTTTCCGATTTTTATGGACCCATAGACTTTGTTGCTCTTATTGTGGATGTCTTTGATTTTTTTCAATAGTATTTCATTTTCCTTAGATCTATTACTCTCAGGTCTTTTATCCCATGCATAGTAACTGCTCCTAGATACATTTAGAACACTGCATAGCTTCGCTACTCGGTATTTATTGCAATTAGCCTTGATAAACTCAAACCTTTTTATTTTTGGTTCTTCGCGAAGTAGGCTGCCGCTTTTTTTAATATTTCATTTTCTTCTTTAAGATCTCTGATCTCTTTTTCTAATTTTCTTAATCTCTCATCTTCTGGTTTGAGATGTCCACTACCTGGAAAAGGAGTCTCAGGTGATTCTCTATATTTTTTTACCCAACCATGAATTGTTGATGGGCTTATTCCTAATTCTCTTGCTACATTAATTAAAGGTTCTTCTTTTCTCTCTAATCTCTTTACTGTTTCAATTTTAAATTCTGTACTATATTGTTTTTTCATACTAACAATCATTCCTTCCCTTACTTTTAATATAACACGAGTTCTTCATGTCCATCAAAGTGGGTAAGGCTCATAGTATATAGGAAATAGAGGAAAGTGATAATCGATATAAGATACTTATGAACAAAAGAAATAGTTATTAATGCGTTAACTGAAAATCATGGTATCCTAGAAACTGGTGTTACTTATGGAAATGATGTTTAATACTGATTTGAGAGTAGATATATCCAATAATTTTGGAGAAAATCGTGAGTTATTTAAGGACTGAGATGTATTATTTTTATGAAGATTATATTGTAATTATATTTGCAATATAATCTTTTTTATTATATATAAATCTTTTGTTTTATATATAATTATTGGTAAAAAATCATATAGAGAAGAAAGGAAAAAACATATGAGGTATTACATTGTTGGACCAGTTTCTAGTGGAAAATCAACTCTAGCTAAAAGGTTATCTGAAGTATTAGATATTTCTTATAAATCATTGGATGAAGTTGTATATGTTAGAGATAAATCGGCTTCTTGGGGGAATCATAAAAGGGAAGTAGAGGAAAGGGATAAAATATTATGGAGGATAGAAGATGGATATTCGTTTAACATTTAATGAAGATGCTAAAAACTATGATAAATGGAGGCCAACCTATTGCAAAGAGTTATTTAATGATATTATTGAATACTCCAATCTTAATGAAAATAAAAAAGCAAAGGTATTAAAGTTATTAAAGAATCAGGGAACATTAGCATTATTTTGGAATAGACCATCACTAAAAGATGATTTATTAAATAAAAAGATTCAAAGTATATATCAAAAATATATGCCATCAAATACTGTCAAGGTAGAAAATGACTTAGAAAGATATAAAAAAGTTTCAGAAACTATAAAATCATATGGTTTCAAGGATGTTCAAGTAAAACTATATAAACAAACAAGAAACTTTAATGCTTCTGATTATATTTCTTTATTGAACACATATTCAGATCATAGAGGTATGATACTATCCATAAAAGAAGTGTTTTTTAAAGAAATTGAAAGTGCTGTTTTAAAAAATGGGGGCAGCATAACCATTAGAACAAACTATAAGTAAAACAAAGGAGTAAAAAGCATGAGGTATTGTAAAAAATGTGACTTATATACAAAAGACATGTCTTGTGAAAAGTGTTATGGAGAAACAACGGATTTAGTTCCCAAAGAAGAGTTATTAGAAGAAGGAATAGAAACAAAGAAGAATGTATTGAAAGGTAAAAAGAATATTCAAATTTTGATTATAATAATAATTGTTGTAGGCTTATTTAGTATTTGTAGCATGGCTTTTATATTTCTTCAGAAATGTTCACTTTAGTGAGGAAAAAGCATTTGGGAAATATAAAAAAGGAGCATGGTCTGGAAATCAAATTAAAGTAAATGAAGAGTTTAGAGGAATACTTAGAGCAATAAATGCTTTAAGTGTTCCTTTTTTTGTAAATTTCAAGGTGCTAAATTAAGAATATTTTACAACTATATTGCAAATATACTATAATTTATGTTATATAATGGATTTAGTAATTAAGGTACTAGGGGGAATATAAGTGAAGATAAATATTTTAATTGTAGAGGATGATGAAGCTATCTCTAATTTAATAAAAGTAAGTTTAAGTATGGCTGGCTATGAAAGTAGACAATTGTTTGATGGTATGGAAGTTTTAAGTTTATTAAAAGAAGAATCATTTGATCTAATACTTATGGATATTATGCTACCAGGTATGGATGGCTTTCAACTGATGGAAAGAATAAAAGATTTAAATATACCAGTAATATTTCTAACTGCTAAAAATGGACTTTCAGATAAAATTACTGGACTAAGATCTGGGGCAGAAGATTATATTGTTAAACCATTTGAAACAATTGAGCTACTAGCTAGGATTGAAATAGTTTTAAGACGGTATTCTAAAAACACTAAGTGTATAAAATTTAAAAATTTAAAAATATATGAAGATGAAAGGGTTATAAAAAAGGAAGGTGAATCAGTTGAACTTACTTTAAAGGAGTTTGAACTTATGGTTTCACTTGTAAAAAATAAAAATATGGCTTTATCAAGGGACTATCTATTAGAAAAGATTTGGGGGTATGAATATATAGGTGAAACAAGAACTATAGATACTCATATCCAAAAGATAAGAAAAAAACTGGATATTGCAGATAGTATAAAAACTGTATATAAAATTGGATATAGGTTAGAGGAGTAGTAGGATATGAAGTTATGGCATAAAATATATATTTTTTCCCTACTGCTACTTATAGTAACTTTGAATTTAGCAGGGATTTTATTGATACAAAGATTACATAATGATTTGTTAAAAAAAGAAGTAGAAAAATGTATTTCAGAACAAAAAATGATTTCTTCAGAGATTGAGATGAATTTCAAGTTATCAGATAAAAATTATTCAGATACATCTATTAATTTTAATACATCAATTCCTTTATTAATGAATAAATACTCAAAATCAATTAACCATGAAGGTGAAAATTATGGGAATGTAGAGATTTTAGATTTGCAGAATAAAATAGTATATTCAGATGCAGGTTTTCCAATTGTAGAAGAAAAGAAAGAATTGGAAAATCTTTCGAAGGGTACAACCAAGTATATTATTAGGACTTTAGATGATAAACAGTATTTATTTGTAAGTAGCTTAGTTAATGGAGAGAATATGCCAATAAAAGTACACTATTCAAAGGATATTTCAAATATATATGCTCAAAAAATGAACTACTATACTCTTTTTATAAAACTAGATCTTCTAATTTGTTCTCTTTTTGCTGTGTTTATGTTTTTTATTAGCAGATTAATTACAAAACCGATAAATACATTGATTGATTCAACTCAAAAAATATCATTGGGACAATATTCAGAAAGAGTAGAAATAAAATCAAAAGATGAATTTAGCATTCTTTCAAACCATTTTAATCGAATGGCAGAAACAGTAGAAGATAAAATAAATATGCTTGAGATATCCAATATAGAGAAGGAGACATTTATAAATAATCTAACGCATGAGCTAAAGACTCCATTAACATCTATAATTGGATATGCAAATTTAATTAGAACATCAAAGTATAATGAAGAATTATTTTTTGAAGCTTCAGATTACATTTATAAAGAGGGGAAGAGGCTTGAGAAAATGGCATTTAAGATGATGGACCTTATCTATACAAAAACTCAAGAAATTAAACTTAAGCCTGAAGATATAATGATTATAATAGGTGAAGTTAAAAGAGCTCTTATGGTTAAGCTTAATGAGAAAAATATAGATTTAGTAATTGAAGGAGAAGAATTCACATTAGATGTGGATAAGGATTTAATTAAAATGGCAATTTGCAATTTAATAGAAAATTCTATAAAAGCATCTAGAATTAATTCAAAAATATATATAAAGGTGTCTATTTTGCATAATAAAACTTATATTTCTATAGTAGATTCAGGGATAGGAATGGATAAAGAGCACCTAGATAAAATCTGGCAGCCATTTTATATAGTGGATAAGGCAAGGACTAGAAAAAACAATGGAGCTGGGATTGGACTTTCTATTTGCAAAAAAATAGCAGAAGCTCATAATGCAGATATTGAAATAGATAGTGAACTTAATAGAGGTACAGAAGTTACTATGATTTTTAATAATTAAAGTTTTACAACTATTTTTCAATTACAACAAACTTATGGCACATCTTAATTTTATACTTAAAGAGTGGTAAGTACTTAACTCAATAAAAAATATATGGAGGAATTTATATGTGTTCAAAAAAAGTAGTGGCATTATTATTAGTTTTAGGAATAGGAGCATCCACTTATGCTTTAGCTAATCAGGTTAATAAAAAAGGACTTTTTGGAGGTACAATAGAACAAAATGTAGTTTATGCTAAAAGTGATGCTACAGATGTTTCAGAAAATAATAGTCAATTAAGTAGAACAGAGGATGAAGCTATTAAAGAGAAATCAGCAGAGGTTCTAAAAAAGTATTTCAATATAACTCCAAGTGAAAATTCAAAATTTTCTAGTACAGTAATAAGTGAAAATACTTTGAATGATCTAAAAGAAAAAGAGTTAAAAATGATAAAAGAAGCCTATGAAAATAAAAAAATCTCTGATGAAGAGTTTAATAAACAAACTGAGGATGTTGAGAAAAATAATAGTGGATTACATGAAACAATATCAAAGCTAAAACATGGAGTCATTCAAACAGCTTGGATGGATGGAGACAATTGCTATCTGATTTTCTTTAATGAGAACACAAAAGAAGCAGAGTATGTAATTGCTGGTGATGGGGAGAGTGCTTCAGAAACTTCATTAGACCTTAGTGAAGAAGAAGTGAAAAATACAGCCGAGGAGTTTATTAAAGAATATAAACTTGGAGATATAGAACATCCTAAATGCATACTTGTGAAAGGAAAGCATGTATACTATCAAGAAGAAAATGATCCAACTAAAAAAGTAGAGGTAACAGTTGGTAAAAATTCAGGTAAAGTATATGCATTTAGAACAAAAGCGTATGCAGATATGGATTATGCTGAAGAAATTAATGAAAAATAGTATTTAGTATGAGGCACTTAAATTTTATTAAAATCATTTTTAAGTGCCTCATTTTCTTATGAAAATATAAACATCTTTAGAATATCTTTTGATTTTTTTGTAAGGAATATTTATTTCTAGATAATACCATTAGAAGTGAGGTATATAGATAAAACTTAGTTATTTATTAAAGAAAGGAAAATATTATTATGAATATTTCAGTTAAAAATTTAAGCATGACCTATCCAAAGGGGAAGAAAGCATTAAAAAATGTTTCTTTAGAGATGAAGAGCCCAAGCCTCATAGGTCTTTTAGGACCAAATGGGGCAGGAAAATCAACTCTCATGAACTTGCTTGTAACAGGACTTATACAAACTAGTGGGGACATTCTTATGGATGGAGCCCCTTTACTAAAGAATGAAAAAAAGCTAAAAGAAAGTTTAGGATACTTGCCACAATCTTTTGGACTTTATGATGAACTTACAGTATGGCAGTTTCTAGATTATATGGCAGCTCTTAAAGGAATAAAAAATAGTAAGAAAGTCATTGAAGAGGTAATAGATAAAACAAATCTTACAGAAAAACGAAAAGTACGTATTAAGGCTTTATCAGGAGGACAAAGACAACGTGTTGGGATAGCACAAGCTCTTATGGGAAACCCTAAATTATTAATTTTTGATGAACCAACGGCAGGACTGGATCCAGAAGAACGTATTAATTTTAGAAACCTATTTTCTGAAATGGCACAAAATAAAATTGTCTTACTATCAACACACATAATTGAAGATGTACAATCTGTTTGTGATAAATTGATTGTTATTAATCATGGAGAAATTTTGTTTACAGGTACACCAAAAGAATTGATTGCTTTAGCTCATAATCATGTTGGAGTATTTGAAGAAAAAACAGGAGAAAATGCTAGTGGAGTTTATAAGATAACAGCAAGAGTTAACACAATACGAGGAATTAGCTGCCGTATTGTAGCTGAAAAATTACCTGATTTTGCGCAAACTGTGGAGCCAACCCTTGAGGATGCTTATATGTATCTCCTTATGGGAAAAGAGGTGAGGTAATTATGAGTTTCTTTTCTTACTTAAGGGTAGAACTTAAACGTATTTCTAATTTAAAAAGTGTTTATCTAGTTATGATATTAACTATGCTTTGCCCAATGGCTGGATATAAGATATATAAAACAGCAATGCTTCAAACTACATCTGGTGATTTAATTGCAAATCCAACTATGGCTGGAGCAATAGGTGGTGGGATTTTATTTGCAATACTAACTTTAGTTGAATTTGATAGGGGACGTAAGTATAAAACTGGAGTATTAATTAATAGCATTGTTTCCCCATTAGTAATTAATATAGTGAAACTCATATCCATAGGAGTAGCTGCTATTATTTCAGTTTCTATTACCGCAGTGCTTTATTTTCCTTATACATTTATAAAAATGGGGAATATTTTTGATCCATATACCTATTGGAATAGCTTCTTTCTTTTAATGCTACCATCTATATTATTATCAGCTTTAGCTATTTCTGCATTATATCAGATTTTTAATAATACAAGTATCAGCATGGTTGCATTTATTGCACTTGTGCTTGTAGGATTTAGTAAATGGTTTGAGGATAATAATATTTCACATTGGATAAATCCAATTATTTGTTCATATTCGGATTTCTTTGGGAATGATGTAGTATTTCTTTTAATGCAGCATAGTCGTTTGTTTTGGTTCTTAGTATTTGGTGGAATGTGGTTAATTGGGCTAATAAGTGTACGCCAATATGGAAAAGGGATAGTTAAATCGGTTTTATATAATTCAAGAAAAGTCTATATTCCCTTATTAGCTGTGGCATTAATCAGTGGCAGCGTCTATGCTTATATAAATCAACCTATGATTGCTTTGAAATCTCAGCAGAGTGAGATAATTGAAAAGAACAAACAACTTGAGTTAGATAAAACAAATTTAGAGTTAAATTTTGATACTAATAGAGCTAGGCTTTCAGGAAAGGTTACCTATTTAATTAAAAATTTAAGTAACAGCGAACAAGAATGCAATATTAGAGTTAATACAGGGTTTAATATTCATCACATAACTGCAAATGAAAAAGACATTACAGTTAGAAATTTAAACAGTAAAAAAGATATTGTTACATTTACTTTACCAAGTGATAAAGAAATTAAGGTTAACTTAGAATATGATGGAATACCTAAATTTAGTGAAGAGTTTGGGAATCTTATAGCTGGAAGCAATACTATTGGTAATAAGTGTATAGATCTTTTTGGTGTGAATAATATTTATCCACAGATTAGAGCATTACCTAACAAAGATGGATCACCAGTTACAGGGGAGATTACTATCCCTGGAAGTCTTACTCCAATCGTTTATGGAGAGAAGGTACAGAAAGATGATGAACCACCAGCAAGGAATGTAGGAGGGAATACAGTAAAACTTCTTTCTGAGGATGGAAAAAATAAAAAGTGGTCTTTTCAAGCTAATGGGGAAGGTTTTCTGACTATTTTGGCTGGTGATTATGTTATTAAGAAACTTGGTGATGAAAAAATGCCAATGGAGTTTTACTATAGTCAAAAAACTGAGGAAAGTATGAAAGATAAGAATGCTGAAAAAGTCATTAATGATACTATTGAGTTTTGTACTTCTCGTTATGGGAAGCTACATAACACATCTAAGGATAATCCAGTAAAAATAGTAGAAAGAAGTGTACTTTTAGCTGGAGGGATGGCGGTACCTAATTTTAGTACTACTGGTGAAATGAGTTTTAATGATAAGAGCCTAAATGATAAAAAAAATGGAGCATCAGCAGCTGAAGTAATGGGTCATGAACTTTCACATCAGTGGTGGGGACTACCAACCATTGGAGATGGAGGAAATAATGAAAATTGGTCAGCAGAAGGATTTGCTGTATATACAACTTATAGAGTTGCAAAGGAAACACGTGGTGTTGAATATGCTCAAAAAAATTATGTGGATGTATGGAAACAATTAGTTAGTAGTCAGAATAATAATTTTTATAATAGGCATCCAGAATATTTAGAGATACTACCAGAAAAATATTCAACTGAGATTAGTGATACAAATAGAATTACATGTTGGTATTCAAGAATGCCTCTTCAAATTTTAAAAGCTTCTGAATTAGTTGGTGGAGAAGATAAGATGGACAATATTTTAGCTGGACTTTATAAAAATAGTGAAAAGTCAAAAATTTCATGGCAAAGTTTTTTAGATGCTTGTGGATTAAAAGAGGAGGAATTAAAAATTGATTAGATTATTAAAATATGAACTTAAAAGACTTATTATAAATAAATTTTTTCTAGGACTTTTAATTATTTCAGCTTTTTATAGCTATCAAGTTATGGGGGGGGACATAATCCTTGGGGTTGCAAACACTGCACCATTTTCAGGATGGAGTTATGGAGAATATTTAGCTAAAGAACTTCCAATTTTGCTAGTTACATTATTATTTTTTGTATCTTTTCTTTATTCTAGGCAAGAGAAGAGTGTGCAGACTTTAACTAAAGCTACACCTATTAATCCATTTAAGTTTCAGATGTTACGTTACGGAACTATTATTATAGGATTTCTTTTGATTTCAGTTATACCAATTGGATATAGTATGTGGTTTTATAAAGTTAACTTTCATTTCACAGACTTTGAAAGCTTAGTATTTCCAACGGTAATAACATTATTACCAGCAATGCTATTTGTACTTGGACTTGGCGTTTTAGGAGGAAGATTTAATCAAGGTATAATTTTTGTTTTTATGGTAGCTGTTATATTACTTAGTTATTTTCAATTGCCTTATGTTATTGATTTGTTAGGGGGAAGCTTTTTGGAAAGATATCCAGCATCTCTTGATATAGTAGAGCCAGCTTTCACTATACCAGTAAGTGTGCTTATAGGAAAAGCTATTTATTGTCTAAGTGGGCTGATAATGATGATATTATTTACTGGTAAAAAAGAATCTGCAAAGCCTTTAAACAAAGGATATATGAAAAGACAGAGAGTGTGAGTATTTCATGGGAAGAATTTTTAAATGCTTATGGATTAAAAGAGAAGAATTTAAAAATTAATATCTTAATTTGAGAAAGATATATTAATATAGATTCTAGTAAAATGGTTAATTCGCATACTATTAAATGAAATAGTATGCGTTTTTTATTTTGCTGGTTTATGGAGATTTTTTGTGATAAATGTAAAATTTTGATAAGATGTTGCTATAATAAAGAAAGAAAAAAACATATGAAGCATTACATTGGTGGACCAGTTTCTAGTGGAAAATCAACTCTAGCTAAAAGGTTATCTGAAGTATTAGATATTTCTTATAAATCATTGGATGAAGTTGTACATGTTAGAGATAAATCGGCTTCTTGGGGGAATCATAAAAGGGAAGTAGAGTAAAGGGATAAAATATTATGGAGGATAAGAGATGGATATTCGTTTAACATTTAATGAAGATGCTAAAAACTATGATAAATGGAGGCCAACCTATTGCAAAGAGTTATTTAATGATATTATTGAATACTCCAATCTTAATGAAAATAAAAAAGCAATAGAAGTCGGAATAGGAACTGGCCAAGCCACTAGACCTTTTCTTAAAACAGGATGTGAGGTGATGGCTATTGAACTTGGACAAAACTTAGTAGAATACTCGCAAGAAAAATTTAAGGAATATAAAAACTTGAGAATATATAATACTTCATTTGAAGATTATAATGGAGATGAAAATAGTATTGCTCTTCTTTATTCAGCAACAGCATTTCATTGGATTCCAGAAGAGATAGGATATAAAAAGGTATTAAAGTTATTAAAGAATCATGGAACATTAGCATTATTTTGGAATAGACCATCACTAAAAGATGATTTATTAAATAAAAAGATTCAAAGTATATATCAAAAATATATGCCATCAAATACTGTCAAGGTAGAAAATGACTTAGAAAGATATAAAAAAGTTTCAGAAACTATAAAATCATATGGTTTCAAGGATGTTCAAGTAAAACTATATAAACAAACAAGAAACTTTAATGCTTCTGATTATATTTCTTTATTGAACACATATTCAGATCATAGAAGTATGATACTATCCATAAAAGAAGTGTTTTTTAAAGAAATTGAAAGTGCTGTTTTAAAAAATGGGAGCAGCATAACTATTAATAACACAATAGATTTATATTTAGCAAGAAAATAATTTTAAATCTATAGTTGAGAAAATATCATAACATATATTTACAGTTAAAAAATTTTATAAAAAAATAGAGACAAACTTCACATTT
>NZ_JANDMF010000048.1:0-40844 GCF_031626875.1 Clostridium sp. SHJSY1 | reverse complement strand
TTTATATGTTTTTATAAAGTAAAGACAAAAGAGATATTTTCAGGAATGAAAATATCTCTTTTGTCAACGGTCTGAAATGGCTTATCTCCCCCTATGAGATAAGCCATTATTTTTTATTATCTAAATTACATTTCTATATACCCATATAATATTTTATTCAAAGTTTCAACCTCATTTGTTATTATACTATCTACTCCTGCTTTAATAACCATTTTCATATGCTCTTCCATATTTACTGTATAAGGATTTACCATTATTCCTGCATTTTTTATCTCCTTTATATATTCTTCATTTAATATACTAGGAAAGAATGGATGATAACATTCTACTGAAATCTGCCATAAATATTCAGGGACATTTGCAAGAGTTGAACTAGTTAATGCCCCAAGTTTTATTTCCTTATCAAATTTTCTTATTTTTGAAAGACTTAAATGATTAAAACTTGAAATTATAATTCTTTCCTTTAAATTATATTCTTTAATCATATCTAAAACTTTTTCTTCTAACCCTTCATATGGTAATATACTGTTCTTTAATTCTAAATTTAACACTTTCAAATTTGATTTTGATACAAGTTCTAAAAGTTCTTTTAATGTTGGTATTTCCTCACCATTTTTAGTCTTAAATCTTTTTAGCTCAGCTAAAGTATAATCTTTCACATATCCTTTTCCATCAATCGTTCTATCTAACGTTTCATCATGAATTAAAACTAAAAATCCATCTTTAGACATTTGAACATCTGTTTCAATTCCATCAGCATTATACTCTATTGATTTCTCAAATGCTAGCATTGTATTCTCATCAAACTTCCCACTATAACCTCTATGAGCAATATTTAAAATCTTCAAAATTAATACACTTCCTTTACTTATATTATTAACTAATTTTTTTTATAAGTATAGGATTATTTATTAGCTTTATTATACTTTTCTATAGCTGAATTTATTGATTTCTCACTCTCTTCAATTGCTTCCTCTGGAGATATCTTTCCTTGAAGAACTGCTTCTATATTTGTTTCATTTTTTTGCCTTGCTTCTGGGAATACCCCAAGAAGTGCTCCCCTTGATTCAACAGGTGATGCATGCAATTGATCTATTGCTGTTTTAAATTGAGGTGTCTTTACTAAATGGTCTTTCATTTCTTGTAAATCATAAGCCTTAGTAGTTACAGGGAAATATCCTGTTTTTTCATTCCAATAAACCTGTTCTTCTGGTGATACCATAAATTTAATAAATTCAAAAGCTGCTTTTTGTTTTGTTTCATCATCTTTATTCAAAATCCAAAGGGATCCCCCACCAATTGAAACTCCACCTTTATCTTCTTTACTTATTTTAGGTAAAAATGCTGTTCCCACTTCAAATTTTCCATTTATCCCTTTTAATACAGAATTAAGACTTGCTGTTGAATCAATAAACATAGCTGTTTTTCCTGCTATGAATGCTTGCTGTGTATCATCTGTTTTTCTACCAAAGTTTCCAAGCAAGCCTTTATCATAAAGATCTTTCCACGTTTTTAATATAGTTACTCCCCCTCCATTATCCTTAAAATCTACAGCTGTTGCCTTAGAATCTCTTCCATTCCCATTGTTTGCAAAAGACTTTAACTGCTCAGCTAAAAATTGTTCAAAAAACCATCCATAAATAGCCATAGAATATCCATATTGAGTAATATTATTTCCATCCTTTTTAGTTAACTTTTCTGAATATGTTTTAATTTCATCAAAATTTGTTGGAGCTTTATCTGGATCTAAGCCTACTTCCTTGAATGCATTTTTATTATAATAAAGAATTGGTGTTGATGAATTAAATGGCATTGAATTCAACTTATCATCAACAGTATAATATGCTAAAAGATTTTTTTCTAAGGATGATGTATCATATTTATCATCATCTATAAACTTTTGTATTGGAGTTGCCATTTTAGAATCAATCATCCATCTAGTTCCAATATCATAAAGCTGCATAACATCTGGATAACTTTTTTTATCCTTTGAACTTTTTATTTTATTAATTGCATCATCATATTCACCTTGATATTGTGCTGTAACTTTAATATTACTTTTATTTTCTTTATTAAACTTATCTACCATTTCATTAATAGCTTCTCCCCCAGCGCCACCCATTGAGTGCCAAAAAACAATCTCCTTTTCTCCATTTGTATTTTCCCCATTCTTATTACTTAAAGCTCCACATCCAGATAGGGATGTAACCCCCACAAGTGCTGTAATCACTAATGATAAAATTCTTTTTTTCATAAAAACTCTCTCCATTCTTCATTTATTAACCTTTTATAGCTCCTGTAGTAATTCCATTTATAAGTTGCTTTTGACCAATTATAAAAATCACTAAGGAAGGTAAAATAATCATAATAACTCCTGCAAAAATTAGCCCTATATTTTGACTTTCCGAAAACTTAAGCATACTAATTCCTATTTGTACAGTTCTTCTTTCAGGAGCATTTGTAACAAGGAGTGGCCATAAATACTGATTCCATGTATTTAAAAAAGTATATACTCCAAGAGATGATATTACAGGTTTTGATATAGGAAGTAGTACTTTTATAAAAAACCTAAAATTGCTACATCCATCAATAGTTGCAGCTTCCTTTAACTCTTTAGGTACAGTTAAATAAAATTGCCTTATTAAAAAAATTCCCATGGCAGACACTAAAAATGGCACTACTAATCCTAAATAACTATCTGTCCATCCAAGTTTTGCTACTGTTAAATAATTTGCTATTATTGTAGATTCACTTGGAATCATCATGGTAGATAAGCTTAAAATGAACAGTAAATTCTTACCTCTAAAATTAAAATAAGAAAAAGCATATGCAGCTAAACAAGAAGTTAATACCTGTCCTAAAGTAACTGTTATAGAAACAAAAAAACTATTGAATATAAAATTTAAAATAGGAACAGTATCTAAGGCTTGTTTATAATTCTCCCAATTAATACTTGATGGAAATAGCTTAGGAGGATAGGAAAATATCTCATCTGAAGTCATAAAACTTAAGCTTAATCCATATAGTATTGGTGCTATAATTAAAATTCCAATTAGAAGATTAAATAAATATAATAGATACCTTTTTGATTTTCTTTCCATTATGAATAATAAACTCCCTTCTTTTCAAACTTTAACTGAATAGTTGTTATGATAAATATAATTAGAAACAATATTATCGACTCTGCACATGCAGTTTCAAATCTGTTATTGAAGAAGGCTTGTCTATAAATTTCATGTACTAGTACATTTGTAGAATTTGATGGACCACCTGAGGTTAATAATTTTATTTGTCCAAAGGACTGAAATGAATTAATCATATTTATAAAAACAACAAAGAATAATGTTGGAGAAATAAGAGGAAGAGTTAATCTGAAAAACTTTCTAAATCCCCTGGCCCCATCTATTTTGGCACTTTCATTAAGTTCCTCTGGAATATTCTTAAGACCTGTCAAAATAAATATAAAATTCACTCCTATATTAAGCCATACTGTAACCAAAGCTACTGAAAACAGTGCAAATTTTTCATCTGTTAACCAACCTATTTGTGCTTTTAATAAATAATTTAAAATTCCAATTGATGGATGAAATATCAACATCCAAATTACAGATGCAGTGGCTGAAGACACTGCCATTGGCATTGCAAACATAACTTCATATACCCTACTTCCTTTAAGTTTTTTAATTGCAAGAAGGGCAAGCATAAGTCCAATAACTATTGATGGTATAGCTGTCATAACTACAAATTTAAAAGTAACTATAATAGTAATAATAAATTCTGATGATGAAAATAATTCCTTGTAATTATTAAATCCAACAAATTCAGCTACTTGTCCACTTGCATCTGTTATATTAAAGCTTAGAAAAACAGTTTTAATAAACGGATAAAACATAAATATTCCAAATCCTAAGAGACAGGGAATTAAATAAAGATAAGGTTCTATTTTTTTTACAATCTTTTTCATATTTAACTTATTCAATCTTTTTAAACTAACCTTCACCATATACATACCTACTTTCTTAAGTTAACACAGGCTTTGCTTGAATTTTATTTCTCACAAGTTAAATATACCCTTTAATTATTAAAGTAATATTCCATATTTGTTAATTAAAGTTGTAAATTTGTTAATCCTTGTATCTTTTTAATTATTTTTCTCATGACATATTATTGCCACATTATGTATGTATAATAAAAAGCATAAAGTAGTTAAAACATTATTTATTCCCCCTAAAAATAGATAATGTAATATTTCACGAATGGCTATCCCCCTTAATTTAGCCATTCTTTTTTATTTTATTTCTAGTTTATATAAGTTCATTCTTATGAAAACAAATAAAAAAAATTTATTAGGGCAATATATTTTTGGAGGTGACTATCATGTTAGTAAAAGATATAATGTCAAGGGATATAGTAAGTGTAAGTTCAAACGAATCTATTGATAGAGCTGCTCAAATGATGAAACAATTTGATGTAGGTTCAATACCTGTATGTAGTGAACAAAAATTAGTTGGAATAGTTACAGATAGGGATATTACAATAAATTCCGTAGCAGCTGGTAAAAACCCAACTGAGCAAAAAATAAGTGAAGTTATGACTTCAAATCCTGTTACAGGAAATCCTAATATGGATATCCATGATGCAGCAAAAATAATGAGCAAAGAACAAATAAGAAGGCTACCTATTATTGATAATAATAGTCTTGTTGGAATTGTTTCACTTGGTGATATTTCAGTTGAACCAGCCCTTCAAGACAATGCAGAGGAAGCACTTAGACATATTTCAGAACAAGGAACAAATAACCGTTATTAAAAATAATAAAATTAATAAAAAAAGTAATAGTATTCACTTAACACAGAACTAAAAAGCAATCTTAGGATAATAAAATCATAAGATTGCTTTTTTAATGAGCATGTCCATTTTTCTTTTGTTTAAAATAATTTTAGTTGAAATAATATCTGTAACAATAATCATATACATATATTACCCAAATATGATATAATATCAAAGTAAGGAAATTTTACATAAAGTTATCCTACTTCCTAAGTTGCATGTAATCGTTATTCATCTACACTCTAATGACAATAAGGAAGTAATATTTATGTTATATTTTAACAATTTTATTCAAGAGGTAGAAATGAAAACATCTGAAATATTAAATTTATCATTGAAAGAATTTGAAAGAGAATTATCATTAATAAATCATGAGTTTGTTCAAGAAGTATACTTAAGTACAACAAGAGCATTGGTTCGCTATAAAGAAGAGGCTGAACGTTGTAAAGAAAGTGAGTATCTTGGAATTAATGAGTATTTCAATATAAACAGAGAAAACAGTGATGAATATAAAAATTTTTTAGACTCCTTGTTTAATTAAAAAGCGGTTTACAAATTATGTAACAATAGTATAATAAAAATATGCATGTTTTGCCTAAAACATGTAAATATAAATAATCGTTTTGGGATAATGCTACTCAGAAGACTGGGTAGTATTATTTCGTTATAAAACAAACTACTATATAACATATATTTTTGAAATTTATTATTTTAGCATATAAAGAGAATATTATTTTTAAGGTGAATGTAATGAAATAATACTTTAAATAATATTCTCTCTATATACTTTTAACTTATTTTAGTGATTTTGAAACTTATAAATAAACTTTTTCATCTATATTATTTACATATATTCCATTTTTATACTATGAGAATAATTTATTTTACTATAAAAATTCCAAACCTCTTGACTATCAATATCTACTACTAATACTTTTTCAATTAAATAATAGTCTTTGTTTCACTGACAAGTTTATACCAATATGCAGATGCCTTTGGATATCTCTTCTGAGTTTCAAAATCCACATAAAATAACCCATATCGTTTATTGTATCCATTCGTCCAAGAAAATAAATCCATTAAAGACCAAAGAAAATATCCTTTTACATTTACACCATCTTCAATTGACTTACTTAAAGATTCTAGATATACTCTCAAATAATCTATTCTTGGAGTATCCATTATGACTCCTTCTTCAAAATCATCCTTATACCCCATTCCATTTTCAGTTATATATATTTTATTGTAATGTGGATAATCTTTTTGTATTCTTAACAATAAATCATACATACCTTGTGGATAAATAAGCCAATCCCAATCAGTTCTTGGAATTCCCTCTTTATAAATTCTTTCTCCAATTCCCTTTACTTTATAAAACGAAGTTCCTTTATCTCCTGTTCCATTATGATGAATCATATTTTCTCCATGATATGCTTTTACAAAGTGACTATGATAATGATTAACTCCTAAATAGTCATTTCTATGAGATGCTTTTCTCATCTCTTCAAAATCTTCTTCTAAAAAATTATAACTAGCATTATTTGCCTTACATATTTCATCAAGAGCTGATATAGTTTCTTTTGAATAATATCCTAAATAAGTAGCATCTAATAAAAACCGAATAGATAAAGCATCATCAAGAAATGCTGCATGCTTGTCTTCTTCTAAATTAGAGGCTGGATATTTTGTTTCTAATGAATGAACAACACCTATTTCTCCTGAATACTTTCTATCTTTAAATAAATTTACAACTCTTGCATGTGCATACATCATATTGTGAAGACACTTAATAATTTTAGTAAAATCATATTTTATTCCTGGTGGAAAAACGCCTAAAAGATACTGATTTGTAGCTACTGGATATATTTCATTAAATGTACTCCAATATTCTACTTCCTTGAATTCTTCAAAACAAAACTCTGCATATTTTATAAAAGCCTCAACATTACCTCTATTTAAAAAGTCCTCTTTATCAAATAATACTTTTGGAGTATCAAAATGATGTAATGTAACAAATACCTTCATATTTGATTTTCTACATTCTTTAAAAATATTATGATAATAATTTACTCCTTCTTCATTTATTTCACCTATTCCAGTTGGAAAAATCCTACTCCAAGCAATAGATAATCTTAATCCATTTACACCAAACTTTTTGCATAAAGCTATATCTTTAGGATATTGGTGATAGAAATCACTTGCTGGGTCTGGACTAAATCTCCCTTCTTTCTCTAAAAAATCATCCCAAGCCACTGCTCCTTTTCCTCCTTCTTTTGTAGCCCCCTCAACCTGATATGCAGCAGTCGCTCCTCCAAATATGAAATTCTCTGGCAATTTACCCATTTTCCTCTCTCCCTTTCTAAGAAATTTTCTCTTTTCTAATGATATTTTATTACTGTATGTCAAGTATTTCATTAATATATGTTTCTTAAAAGTTTATAAATCTTGCTATTTAATATATAATTTTATTAAATAGATTTTTTATTATGTATACTATTGAGAAAGTTTTTCCAAAAAACTCCTATATTTATTTCAATTTAATAAAGTAAGAAAATTCACATGTAATTTTTCCTTCTGAATCCTCTTTTGTTCCTAGTTATTTAAATTCACTTGTTAATTTATTAAAAAAATGAAAAATAGTAAATTTTATCATTCTTTAGATACAAACCAGATTCTCAATTGATCAGTTAGATAATGAAATGTTTTTTCTAGTGTAAAAATATCATTATGAAGAGCATTATCAATTTTCTTAACTAAAAAATTAACTTTTTCAAGTTCATTACATGTAGTTATAATCTCTGGTATGTCCCTTGAACCATAGATTATCATTTTATTTTCACTATTACTTTTGCCTAGTTCTGGTAACCTTTCAATAATAGCAGTTAAATTTTCTTTAGATGATTCTTTAACCCTATATCCTCTCATATCTTTTAGAAGTTTTTGAGTTTTATCTGTAAACTTTTTATCTAATGCTGGTGATATGGCAATTGAATAATCTGCACTACTACTCAAAGCCAATCTTGCCCCCAAAGAATGTCCAATTGCTACTACTTTTTGTCCAAAATTATGACAATACTCAACTATACTCTCAACATCAACTAATATATTATCATCAAGTAAACTAACATTTTCTCCATGACCTCTTAAATCTATAACTAATGTCCTAAGACCCAGTTCACTTACACGAAAAGCTAACCCAAGCTGCTCTTCTTTGCAACCACCATACCCATGAATCACTAAAGCATTGCCAATAATATTAGCCGGTGTTAGAACAATACAAGGAATACTTATGTCATTTGCATATATGATACTTTTTTCTATATTCATATAATTTCCCCACTTAAAAATTCTTTCTATTTAAATTATAATAATAGAAAATTTCATATATTCCTTAATTCTATTAATATGCCAAAATATTTAGTCATTATTTCTTCATCCCCAATCTCATTTTTGTTTTTTCATCTTTTTAATATATACAATTCTATAATAAAAAGATGACTCACCTGATTAAATGTAATCCTAAGTCATCTTTTTTAAATTATTTATTAGATAATTACATACTTTCACATAATAGTTTCATTCCAAACATTCTCATATTTATATCCAGTAAGATTTTCAACAACTTCTCTTGTATTGTTGTCAACATCAAGTTTTGACCCACTGTTTTTTAAACGTTCAACTTCATCCACTAATATACCATGTGTCTGTTTATTAAGTTTGAAAGTTGATGAGCAAATTAACGCCATTACAAGTAATGATATGCATCCAATAGTTAAAAGTCCTGCAATAATTGATACTACTTGTGGTGATTGAGTGGCTTGTCCTTTAACAAATCCACCTTTTTCTAATACAACACCAATAACAAATGTAGCTAATGCAACACTACTTTTTCTAGTAAAAGTCATAACTGCTGCAAAAAGTCCTTCTCTTCTTTGTCTTGTAACCATCTCATCTACATCAGGAATAAAAGGGAACACATTCCATGGAGTAAACTCTAATAAGCTTCTTCCAACCTGATAAATAGTTCCTATAACAAATAATAATACAATGTTTGATCCTAAATTTCCTATATAAACTCCATAAAAAGCTAATAAACATACAATCATAATCGAATAAGACATCTTATACAAATTACCTGGCCCAATTTTTATCATTAATAATCCACCTAAAATTGTTACAGGTATCCCAATAATGCTAAGGGAAAGAATATTGGCAGCAGTAGTAGAAGAAACCCCTAAATTAAATACACAAAAATATACAAATATAGAATTAAATAAATCCTTAGCTGTAAATGAACATATATAAATTACTAAGTGTTGTCTAAAAGCTTTTATCTTCAAAGTTGAAACATAGTCACCAGCAACTTTTATAATAGTTTTAATTTGTTCAAGAAAACCTTTACTTTCATTAGAACGATTTAATAATTCTTCTTCCATTTCCACTGTAATATCTCTTTCCCATGTCACTCTATAAGATATAAATATGCATATTGCATATATAATTGCAAAAAATACTCCATTAATAAAATATGCCTGAGCATTATTATCTCCAAAATAATTAATTAATCTTCCTGGTACAAAAGTAGCTAAAAATGTACCTGTTGCAGAAATAAACATTCTTGATGCAGATAATTTAGTTCTATCATTAAAATCTTTTGTCATTTCAGCAGGTAACGTTTCCCATGGAATCAATACCATGGCAGCTATTACTTCAAACAATAAGTAAGTAACTAAATAAAATGCATAACTTCTCCCTGTTACCCACAATAATATATAGTCTGCCATTAAAGGTGCTCCAATTAGTAAGAAGAAACGACGTCTTCCAAATATTCTTCCAAGCTTAGTTTTATAAAAATTATCTGATATACTACCTATAAATAAACTTGCTACTGCATCCACAACACGAGCAATGGCAATAATAGAAGCTCCTTGAATTGGTGTTAATCCTGCAAATGTTGTATAAAAGAATAGCAAAAATGCTCCAATAATTGTAAATGCCCCACCACCCATTAAATCCACTAATCCATATCCAACACCTCTAGCTATTGTGATTTTTCTATTTTTATTAGACATATATTCTCACCTTATTTCCTAATAATTTTTAACAACGTTTTCATTTTAGATTCTATTTATATTAAGTCTATTTTCTTATTTAATATTTTTTAACTTTATCTATTTAACATCATTTACCTAGGCATACTATCACCGCTAATATAATTTAGTCCCAACCTAGGTAAAGTTGTTAATTAGAATATTTTATGTTATACTTTACTTCATAAAAATTTTCTTAGACATTATTATCATTCTTTATTTATATTATTTGGCAGAATATAATAAATGAAGAATGGTAAAAATGTTTACTTTTTTAATTAAAGATTTATATAATCTCAAATTATTCACATCATAAATATTTTTCCAAAGTTGATCTGACAGCACCAACTCCTGAAATCATTTCTTTAAAATAACCTTCTATTTTTTCTCCTAAACCTACAGAATAAAGATTTACTCCAAAAATTTCTTCATTTGCTAATATTGGTTTTAAATTATCCTCAATTAATTCCATTGAATTTAGTTTTACGTTAACTACATATTTTCTTAACTCATCTAATAATGGATCTGGACTTAATTCCATCTTATTTCCATTATCATCTATTCCCATTAAGTATCTGCACCAACCTGCAATAACAAGAGGAATATATTTTAGATCATTAGGATTCAAATCTGCTCTATTATCATAAGCCTTTATTGTTTGTCCAAATCTTATACCAACTTTTTGAGATGTATCTGATACAATTCTTTGTGGTGTATCAGGTATATAAGGATTTGGAAGTCTTACTTCAACCACTTCCTTTATAAAATCTTCAGGATTTAATATTCCTGGATTTGTAACAACTGGCATTCCTTCTTTATATCCAATTTTCTCCACAAGTTTTTTCAACTCTGGATCTTTCATCTCATCAGCTATTAAATTAAATCCAAGCAAACATCCAAAAATAGCTAAAGAAGTGTGTAATGGATTCAAACAAGTACATACTTTCATTGTTTCAACTCGTTCAACTGTCTCTCTATTGGTAAAAAATACTCCTGCATCTTCTAATGACATTCTCCCATTTGGAAAATTATCTTCTATCACAAGATATTGTGGTCCTTCTGCATTAACAAAAGGTGCTGCATAAGTATTATTTTTAGTACATACAATATCCATACCTTCAAAATCTTCTTCTAATGATTCTTTAACAGTTTTAGATGGTCTTGGTGTAATTTTATCTATCATACTCCAAGGAAATGATATTTTTTCAGTATTATTAATATATTTAAGGAAATTTTCTTCTACTAGTTCATTTTCAATCCATCTTTTTATAATTGTTTCAATTGAATTATGAAGTATTTCACCATTGTGAGAGCAATTATCCATACTAACAAAAGCAATCGGTAATTCTCCATTTTTATATCTTGTATATGCTAATGATGCAACCTTTGCCATTATACTCTTTGGATGTTTTAATCCATCTAGCAAATCATCTTCTGATATATTTTTCAAACTATATCCTTTTTCTGTTATTGTAAAACTTGCTATTTGCAATGATGGATTTGAAAATATATCTTTTAATCTATTCCATTCTTTTTCTCTTGAATAATATGCACTTAAGCCTTCACTTATACTTCCTATAACTTTTTTTTCTAAACTGCCATCTGGATTCATAATTGCTAACAAACTTAAATTATCATAAGGTTTATATATCTTGTCCATCATTTCATAATCATGTCCATCTACAGCAATAATTCCAGTATTCACTTTTCCTGAATTTAAAAGTTGTTGTTGCAATTCAGCTATAAAGCCTCTAAATATATTTCCTGCTCCAAAATGAATCCATGTAGGATTTTCTAAAGTTAAATTTAACATCCTATCTCTATCAAACTTTGGAATCTCAACTCCAGCTTTTTTCCACAAACTACTATTCTTAATACTTTCTCTATTAAGCACAATTTTGGCATTACTCATTTTTTTCACCTCTTCAAAACTATTTTATTTATTTCTTTCAAGAGAGTCCCATATTCCCCATAAGTACATAATTCCAAGTGCTCTGTCATAAAGTCCATACCCTGGTCTACATTGTTCATTCCAAATATGTCTTCCATGATCTGGCCTTACATATCCAGTAAACTCTATTTCATGGTAGGCTTTTACTATATCACATATATCTAATGACCCATCACAAGTTCTATGAGATGTTTCAATAAAATCACCATTTTCATAAATCTTTACATTTCTAATATGGGCAAAAGCAATTCTGTTACCAAATTCTCTTATCATCGCTGGTACATTATTATTAGGATCTGAGCCTAGAGCACCACTACAAAGAGTAAGACAATTATATGGATTATCAACAACCTTTAGTAATCTTGATAAATCCTCTCTATTCTTAACTATTCTTGGTAATCCAAATATTGGCCAAGGTGGATCATCTGGATGAACCGCCATCTTAATATCATTAAGTTCGGCTACAGGAATAATTTGTTCTAAGAAATATTTTAAGTTATTCCATAAATCTTCTTCTGTTACATCTTTATATGCATCAAAAAGCTTTGATAGATCCTTTAATCTTTCTGGCTCCCAACCTGGCATTGTAAGATCTGGATTAGATGCTATTTTATTTACTAATTCCATTGGATCTATATCTTTAATCCTTGCTTTTTCATAAAAAAGAGCTGTAGAACCATCCTCTGTCTTCTTAGCTAAATCTGTTCTAAGCCAATCAAATACAGGCATAAAATTATAACATATTACCTTTACCCCAACTTTAGCTAACTTTTCAATTGTCTTTTTATAATTTTCAATATATTTATCTCTAGTTGGCAATCCTAATTTGATATCTTCATGAACATTAACACTTTCAACTACATCTATGTTAAATCCATACTTATCTGCTAATTTTTTTACATTAAGAATCTTCTCCATTGGCCATTCATCTCCTGCTGGCATATCATGAAGGGCCCAAACAATTCCTTCTACTCCTGGAATTTGTTTAATTTGCTCAAGTGTGATGGTATCATTACCTTGTCCATACCATCTAAACCCCATTTTCATAGTAATATCCTCCTGTCATTTTAATTAACATTATATCTACTATATAATTTTTACATGTAGCTTTATATTTTCTACTAAGCCTCACCTCCCTTGATTAATAACATTATAGATTAATTTATTCTTTAAAATAATTAGGATAACTTTCTTTTATTTGATTCTTGTCAAAAATAACCATATTTAGATGTTCCTTCATGAAATTTTCAGCTATATCTGCTTCTTTATTTTTTATAGCTCCAAGAATTTTTTTATGTTGTGAATAGATATTATCCCAGTTAGAATTACTTGCTAACCTTAGTAATCGAATTCTTTGAAACTCTGTGCTACCATCATTAATACTATTCCATATTCTTTTTTTATTACATCCCTCAAAAATTAATTTATGAAATTCCTCATCTGCTTCAAATAACTTCTTATTATCTTGATTTTCAATATACATTTTTTGAAGTTTCAAATTCATTTCCAATGCTAATATATTTTCTGGTATAAATTCTTTGCAAGCTTCTCTTACTACAGCTCTCTCTAAATGCTCTCGTAAAAATCTCCCCTCTTCAACGGCAGATAAATCAATTAATGAAACAACTGTTCCTTTTTGAGGGTAAACGTTAACTAACTCTTCTTGAGCTAATCTAACAAGTGCTTCTCTAACAGGAGTTCTACTCACACTATATTTTTCTGAAAGTTCTTTCTCAGAAATACTAGTGCCAGGCTCAAGATATAAGTTGATAATTTCTTCCCTTAGTTTGTAATATATAGTTTTACTTGTTGTATTTTTTTTAACTTCAAAAGCCATTTACTATTCTCCTTAAATTTTATACTACCATACTTGTATGGTAGTTATGAATATTATATCATAATCGATTTCACAGTCAATACATTATTCTTTAGGCACAATATAAAATTACACCTTTAATCTAAAAAAGCCTAACCACAAGCTAGACTTTTTTATGTGCTTTTTTATGTTAATTATTAATGTTTTTCTTCATTACCTTTATTCTCTTTATTTAGTGACCATCTATAAAATATAAATCCTATTTATTTTCATTGATTACTTGTGTTGATTCATTATATGACTCAGATAACTGATTTATAGGATTCTCATATGGTTTTATCCATCCTTTACTAACATTTAATTCTGTTAAGGCAGTATGCCCTTCAACTATTTGTCCTAATGATGCTGAATAAAGTGTCCTTAATTCAGGAGTATTACTTGTTAATGTTGCATTAAGATATATATCTGCAGCTTCTTTGGCAGTAGAAAGCATACTTGACGATATAATTTCATCATTTATATTCATACTACCTTTAATAACATTTCCAATCATATTTGCCATATTATTCACCTCTTCCTGAAGTTACAACTTCATTTTCACTCATAAATTGTTGAATTCCTTTTATTCTACCTTCTGTTGCTAATATACTAGCTTCTGATTGTCTTCTTAAATCCTTATCTGTTATTAATGAGTTTACAGCTCTTTGCATTGTCAACCCATCACTTTCCATCTTTAACACTCCTGTTAATGATATGACTTCTACTTCTGAAAGTTTTCTCATGTTGGTACCTCCATATAAAATAAAATTTTAATTTTATATTATCTATTATTAGTCTGTTTATTTTTTATAGTCATGTAAATTTTTCATATATAAATAAAGTAGCATTACATCTCTATATTTAATTAGTAATATTTGTCGCTTATAGGTTTATAAATCTTACTATTTACTATAGATACTAAAAATCATAAAGAGAAAATTTTAGTAATGGACAAAA
Organism: Clostridium sp. SHJSY1; assembly: GCF_031626875.1. NCBI lineage: Bacteria > Bacillati > Bacillota > Clostridia > Eubacteriales > Clostridiaceae > Clostridium > Clostridium sp. SHJSY1. The sequence continues at coordinate 26,161 of NZ_JANDMF010000048.1, read as the reverse complement.
TAGTGATTATGCCATAAACATAATCACTATTTTGTTCATTATTCTCATTCCTTTATAAATGAAAAATTATCTATCATACACCATTCATTAGCACTTGCATCTGAATATATCCCCACCTGACACTTCCCATTAGATACATTTATATGAGGAATTGTTATTTCACTCCATGCACCAATATTACTATTTATAGAATACTGTTTTTCTTCTCCACCAAAATCTTTAGCAAAAATATTACAAGTATTTTGACCTCCACTGCTCATTACCCAAGCTTTTAATTTATACTTTCCATTAGGAATATTAACTATATTTTGATACGTAGTAGCTTTATAATCTTGATTATACAAATGCTGCATACTAAAATTTCCTGAAGGACATGATTTTTTAACATTAATTGCATGGTTTGAATCTGAAATATTAGATGAATAAGACCATCCTGCTAAATTTGTACTAATAATACGATCTGCTTCAAAACATGGATTTAAAATATAATTATTGTGACGACCCACACTCCAGATTCCTTTTTCAGCATTAAGTTTAAATTCAGACACAGAATTAAAAACGGGAGTTTCTCCATCAAATGATAATGGACACCACTGATTATACCCTACGCCATTTCCTGCAAAATCACTCCAACGGTCACCACAAAATAGAATTGTAGTTCCTTTACTTCCTGTTACATTAGTAAAAAATCCAGTTTGCGAAACATGACTAAAATCTTTTTCTGTTCCTTGCATTACTTTTTCTTCTTCATAAGGTCCAAATATATTTTTTGATTTCATATAGTAACAGTGTGATGAATTCCAACCATGTAAATCAGATGAGCAGAAATAGTATACTCCATTGTATTTAAACATACAATTTCCTTCTCTCCCACCATTATTACTCTTATAAATTTGCGTAGCAGGTTCTACAGCCAGTCCATCTTCACTAAATGGTGCTACATATAAATATTGTCTTCCATTGGCACTACAACAAATAAGATATGATTTCCCATCATCATCAGTAAAAACAGTTTGGTCTCCTGCATGGTTATTAGCTATTCCAGGAACTGGAGATTGTATATTGTTAAATGTAAACCTTCCATTAGGAGTATCAGATGTAGCAAAAAGTTCTCCAGTTGTTTTCCCATCTTCATATTGTGAAACAAGTACATACTTATTGGTACTTTTATTGTAAAATACTCCCAAGCGCCCTATCCATGTAGGTACATGTCCAGTATTATTCAAATCTCCCTTAGTTATTATATCGTTTTCAAATTTCCAGTTAACTAAATCTTTAGATGAGTAACAAGTTACAGAATAAAAAGAAGAGTTACTATTTTTACTTATAGGTGATTCAGCATAGCTTACAGCACCATTGTACTTTACACCATACCAATAATAAGTATCATCTACTTTAAGTATTCCTCCTCCTTGTGAATAAATGGTATTACCATCTGTATCTTTCCAAAAAGTATCATTTTTAATTAATTTATTGGACGCAAATGCTTCAGTACTAGAAAAGCATGTAAATAAGGCAAAAGTTAATGCCATCATCTTAAAAACACTCTTTCCCCCCAATAATTGTTTTATCATATTTCCCCCCACCTCTTATTAATTATATTTTTTCTTAACATTATTATTTTTAAGTAACCTTTACTCATTAATACTATTCACTATATTTAAACTTTATACTAATAGCCATTATTTTTTATATTTAAGTTTAATATTAAAAGGATTAGATATTTTTCTATTATCCAATCCTTTTAATTATCTCTTTGTAAATTTTATACCTAATAAATGTAATACTTTTTTTTATATAGTAAAAACATTTTTATTTATCATAACAATTATTCTTAACTCAATTTAATAGTCTTTTCTGCAATTACATTATAGTCATTATCAGAAGTATATTGTACTCCTTGAACAACTACCTCACTATCATATACCTTAACATGCAATCCTTGAGATGCTTCCATAATTGAAGAAGTTCCAAATATTGAGGTTCCACCTAATTGATGAAAATTACTGTCACTATTATCATAGAAATTATAAGTATTAAAATTATTATGCATATGGCTAGTAAACATTATAGTATTAGTGTGTTTACTTAATAGTCCTTCAAAGTAATCACCATTGTAATCATTATAAGCACGTTCACATATACAATTTTGCCAATCAGCACCATGAATTGTTCCATGTGGTGGTTGATGGCAGAAAACAAATTTCCATCCACTATTATTTAATTTATCATCCAAATGACTTAATTGATAATCACGATTAAGATCAGCACAATCATTTTGTTCATCATATTCTAATTTGTCGGTTCCTAAGAAGAAAAAGATATTATTTTTTACATACTGCCAATCATATGACCCACTACGACTATTAGCTGTTACATCACTATCATGAGATAAAAATGACTGAATTGCATTTGTTTTTTTTGAAAATTCATTAACACTCCAATCATACCACTCTACCTCAGAAGAGTGACTAGCACTTGGTCTGAATTCATGATTACCAAAATTAAAATAAATATATGGTAATTTTTCTGAACCAGAGTTTGCATTACTTATAATACTTTGTAAAGTATCATACTGATAGTAATCATCAACTACATCTCCATTTATTACTATACATTTATCATCAAAATTATTCTTTATACATTTTAATGCAGTAGCTGTTCTTGTATTGGCATTAGTATCGCCAGATTTTACGTGGGTATCAGAAATAACATCAAAAGTATATAATCTAGTTTTAGCAGATGCTGAAATTGATACTCCAATCATTAATCCTATAATTGTAGTAGTTGTAATTAAAAGTTTTGATAAAATTTTATTTTTTTTCATTTTTATCCCCCATTATTGTTAAAGCAGTACTGTTTTCAAATTATTTCATCCTAGAACATATATATATTAACATAATATTCAATAACGTTCAAAATTTTCATAAACTTCGTCTTTGATAATTAAACATTTCTGGTTTTTCTGCAACTAATTCTATATACCCACATTTAGGACAAACATAGGTATCAACAAGACAAACTTTAGCATTCAATCCTTTATTTAATTCCTCTACTTGAGCATACTCACCTGCACTAAACTTAGCCTTGTTCATTACAATATTGCATCTTATACATTCTCTTTCCATATAAATTACTTCCTCTCAATTCATTATAGTCTAAATTTAATGTTTACTATATATTATAGGTTTAAAAGTAAAAATTATTATGAAGATAATGAACATTTTTCTTTTTATATCTTTTATATTCATGTTCACAAATTAAAAAAGAACCTAGTATAACTTGTACTAAGTCCTCTTAATATATTAACATTATCTAAGTTTATATTTACTAAGTTCCTCAAGAAATCTATGCTCAGCTTTTTCTTTTAATTCATTAAAATTTCCTTTTTTAGTTAGTTTATAAATAACAATATTCTGTTCTCTATTTAATATTTTTTCAATATCAAGTACATATACTGTTAATTCATCTATTTCTAATGTATCAATAAGATTGTCAATATTATCATTAGATGAATTTATAGCAATCTTTCTATCTTTAAAATATAATTTTATAAATGCATTACTTTTTTCAAACTTATGCCCCACTAAAATATTTTTAGGGAATTCTAAAACAGAATCTTTATATTTATTTCTATCCTCATTCAATTTATACTTAGGCTCTATCATTTCTAATAAATATATAAATGGTGCGATGAGATAATAACTTTCTTGATGATACTCTTTTAATGCTTCTTTTAATCTATGCTGTCCTTCCCCACTTCTGTCAACAATATCATGCAAAACATCTGCTTTAATATTCTCTTCTATTAAGTATTTTTTTACATCTATTATCTTTTCTTCTATACAATATTTCAATAATGCTTTATAGTCATCTTTGTGAATTGCTCCTCTGTTATCGTTATATAACTTTTGATAATCAAAGTCATTTTCTAAATTTAATTCATCCTTTACTATTCTTTCTATACTCATAAATATCCCCTACCTTCACTAATAATTTTATACCAGTAAAAGGAAATAAACAAGCATTATAACTTCATAAACATCTCTATGTTTTAACAATACATTAGTTAAAATTTTAATATTCATAATTGATACTGTTTCATATGTTTGTCCATGTGCTGATATACTGTATATCTAGACATTAATACTGTTTTATTCCTTAAAAAACAGAAATGGATATTTTTATTATAGTGTCTTTCTTTTTTAGTTTTAATTCAATAAATTTTTTTATAATATCTTATCTACCCTTTCAATAAAAAAATTAAAAACAAGGTAGCAAATAGATTTTACACTACTTACTACCTTGAAACTAAAAGGAACCATACTAATGTTAAGCTCATATATATTATGTTACATTTCTAATGATTTATACTAAGCATTCCTCTGTTATTTAACCTAAGTACATACCAATTTAATGAAACATAAAAATCATAACTATCTTAAGTATAATTAGAAATAAAGTATGGAATAATATTATATTTATTACACAATATATATGAAAGGTGGTCTTATTTATGAAAAAATCTTTTTTTGCATTTTTAATTTTACTAATCTTATCATTTAACATAATGGGAGCAACTAATCCTATTACATCAAATGTATTTAAAGAAGGAATTTACAACTTAAGTGATTTTGAAGCCATTCTTAAAGATAAAATTTATAAAGTTCAGAATGTATCTACAGATAAAAACGCTTATGTAATTATTTTTGATGATAACTTAAAGACACTTCAATCTATAATACTAACCCCACAGTCTATAAAATATGATGTAACCCCATTAAAATCTAGTTACAAAGTAGTAATAGTTGGTAATGGAGAAGTATATTTTTCATAATACAAAAAAAGCAGTAACTAAGATTTTACTCCTAACCACTGCCTTCCAAGATAATTTAATCTACTAGATTAAATGTAAAGTCATCTGTATAAGTAATATAATTTGAATTGTAAGCTCCTATACAACTCACTACAATTCTATGATTACCATTAGCTAATGAATTAATTATTGACTCATCCAAAGTTATAAATTCCATACATCTTTTATTCATATCTACATTATCATATGAAGCTTTAGCAACTAAAGCATTTTCTATCTGAACACCATCTATAGTGACCCCTGATACATTTCCATAACCACTCATCCAAGTTAATATAGTTATTGGAAGATTACTTTTGTGAACTATTTCATTACTTATCTTATGAACTGAACCATGTTCAATATATGAATCAATAGCAAATGTTTTTAAATCATTCCTAATTGCTGGAGTAGTAATTTCTCCAGGTAATGGAATAGTTACCTTCCCACTGCTAGGGCTTGGATAATATTGTGTTTTAAAATTTATATCATCCAAAATTTTATTCATTCTCATTTGTGCTGTTTTCATAGCTTGAGCTGCTCTGGATATAGTATCAAATGAACCTAATGCTGATACCCTAGAAACAGAAGTTATACCTATTATTACACCAATCAATAAACATGATAGAGATTTTATTATTATTTTTCTTTTCATAATGTTCATATCCTCCTTGTACACATTTTATATTACAATTAATGTTTAAATGAACTAAGCAACAATTACTCTGATAGAATCAAAATATTTAGTCCCATTAACTGTACAATAAAGTTGAATAGTATGTGCCCCTTTACTTAAAGTTGAAACAGCAACATAATTATACCATGATGAGCTATTTGAATCAGCTGCTTCTGTTCCTGCTATAAAAAATACAGCTTTATTTTCTCCAATGGAATAAAAATCAGATTCACTATAAACTTGAGTTATATCACTTCCATCAACTTTAACTTCATTGATACTTCCTATTCCTTTTTGGTATGTCTCTATTGTTAAAGGAAAATAATCCTGAGATATAGTCCCAACTTGATTCCTAGAATATATATCAGTATTTAAAGCATCACTATATAAAGCTACATAGAAAGGTTGGGCTAATAGAGAATAAGTTGAAGTTATAGGTTCAGATTTAATATTATTTGATACAACAGACGCTTTTACTGGTAAATTAACTCCTATTAGCAGATATAATACCAGTAAAATAGATGCTACTTTTTTTAACATAAGATCACCTCTTCTAATTTTTATACTTATTTTTACACAAATGTATTTTTTATTCAATACAATATGCATAAGACCCTATATTTAATACTTGGATTAAATGTTTTACTGCAATATATAGTACTCATTCCTTATTTTACTTATTTCAGGAACTATGTAAATTTCATCTTTTGTCACACAAATTTATCTAAAAAGCAAAAAGGACAACAAAGATTTCTCTTCATTATCCTTATATATTTACTCTAACTTCTCAACTATCTTATCCACTTTTTGTTATATATCAGTTATTTTAACTAACTCATTAATAATTTACTTCCTGTATCTGCAATTATCAAAATTATAAATTAAAATTAAATTACATTATGGAATATAATTATATCTAAAACCATACTTAATGATTATCTGATATATTGTTCCATCATTCTTCATCTCTTGCAATTTCTCATTAATTGCTTTTAACAAAGTTGTATCTTCTTTTTTTAAAACATACGCCAATTCACCTTTAATCTCTGGTTTATATTGAAATGGCGATAATAACTTCAGGTCTAATTTAGAACTTTTTAAAAGGTAATTTTGTTGTGATATAATACCAATCAACATAGCTTGAACTATTTTATTTTCGAAGGCTTTTTGTAAAGAATTAACATCATTAAAAACTCTATAATCTTTTACTATCCCTTGTTTTTTCCATTCTTCAGCTATAGATGTAAATTTTGTACCTCCAACTACACCAATAATCGCATTCTTTAGATCTTCTTTACTATTTATATTTGAATCTTTTTTAGTAACTATTCCATCTTCGTCAAAATAAATTGGAATAGTAAAGTTTACCAATGGTTTACGCTCATCTAATATAAACATTCCCTGTGCTATTAGATCAACTTCTGGATTACTAATTAAACTTTCTAATAAACCATCAAATAAAACATATTTCACTTTCACTTCTTTAATTCCTAAACGCTTAGCTACCTCTTGTATAATCTCTGCATCAGTCCCTCTAAATGTATTAGTTATAGGATCTCGATAAGAAAAAGGTTCAAAATTACTTGATAATACTGTTAATACCCCTTTCTCTTTTATTTTTTGTAATCTATCTACTTCTTGTGTTTTTATCTTATTTTCACTGGGTACTTGTACTGAAGCATGTGCTATATTAATTGTAAGATTTAATGTAATAACTAAAGTAACTATAAATTTAAAATATTTCTTCAATTAAATTTCTCCTTGTTTAAAATTTTTTTAATTAATAATATTATTCTTCATCTATATTCTTAAAATACACTAAAAATATTTTTATAAAACAAAAAGTAGTATTTTATTGCCTTTTTTCAACACCTTTAAATCATCTTTAAAATCAAATACTTTTAACCCATTGGTATATATTAATTCTTGATATCCAGCAAATTCTTTTTCTGCTGAAAGCACAACAAAGGTTTGAGCAGCCGAAACATTAATTTGAGCATTTTATACCAAAAACAAATCACAAAAAATGTAAATTAAGTGAACTTATTAAATAATATGCAAAAAGTTGAAACAATATGTAAAAAGTGATATAGTATTACATGGTAAGATTAGCTAGTTTATCAAAATAGAAAAATATGATAGGGGGATTAGGAAGAGTTTACATAAACACTCTTTCTAAAAATTTAGTTTCAAAAATAATGGCAGTAGTTATTCTGTTTGGTTAGATGGGACACCTTTAAGTAGTTCTGAATTTGATTATAAAAAAGAACCAATAACATCAGGAAATATAGTTGTTGGATGGAATACTCTTTTTTCCGTTAATCCACGTAACTTATACAATGGTAAACATCAAATAAAAATAATTTGCATTGGAATAGGTGGCAATACTATGTCTGATTCAATTAGTTCTAATGTAAACTAATTAAGAAGTTAAAATATAAGATAATTGTAATAATTCAATTATCTTATATTTTTATAAATAATAATTGAAATGTATGAGAAAGGAAATTAAGTTATGAGAATAGGAAGTACATTATCATATTCAAATGTTTATTCTCCTCAAAACAAAAAAGATATTGCGAATGAAATTAAAGATAAACCCACCAAAGAAAGGTTAATTATAAACAGAAATGTAAATATTACAAATAAAAATATAATATCATATGAAACTGTCTATAATAAGGCTACTTTGCAACAGAATAAAGGGACATCATTAAATAGTTCAAATGATAATTTAGAAGACAAAGAAATAAATTTAGCTTTAGATAAAGAAATATATAATAAAAATGGATTAGAAAAACAAGGAATAGAATTTGATAGTAAAGAATTCAAAAAATGGTTAGAAAAAAACAAAAAAAGTTTTATAATTCCAATTGATGCTCCTGCAAAAGTTAGAAAAGCATTAACAGATACAATAAATTCTGCAGATAATACTATGGTTAAATTTAAAACAGCAAAGGCATTTGGGCGAGGTGTGAAAAACATTGACCCCAAGGATATTGATTCTTATGAAAAATTAAGTAACAATATAATTCAGGATAATAAAGATTATATTACTGCCTTAAAAATAGGTGATTCAACCTCTAAAGAAGTTAAAGATGCTATAAAAAATCACACACAAATTATAGATATAGTAACGCAATTTAGAAGTAAAATTAAAAAGCTAAAAACATCAGATAATGTTTAGTAAATGATAAATACAAATAATTTTATATATTGTTGGACTTCTATAAGAGACAATACTGATTTTGAGTGATAGATAAATCAGACTTAGGTATAAAATCCGATTAATATTAATCTAGAATAGTAAAATTCAAATATAAGAAAGGATTTTTAGTTATGAGAATAGGAAATACATTATCATATTTAAATGTTCATTCTCCTCAAAAAACAAAAGAGGTACTAGATGAAATTCAAAATAATTCAATTAAAGAAACTATTAAAGAACACACTACTAATAATTACTATAATAGAAGTGCTGAAAATTTAGAACCTTATCAAACGATTTATAATAATGCAACATTAGAAAATAATAATTTTAAATCTACAGTTGAACAAACAGATGAAGAAATTACCTATGAAATGAATAAAAATATATATGATAGTGAGGAATTATCAGAAAAAGGGATAAAATTTAACAGTAAGGAATTCTTTGAATGGCTGGAAAAAGATAAGAAAGGAAGTGCAGTCCCATATGATGCTCCTCCTAAAATTAGAAAAAAACTAAGCGACACTTTGAATAAATTAAAAAAGGAAAATGGGATTGTTTGGTTTCGTTCTGTAAAGGCACTTGGAAGGGGATTAAGAGATAAAGACACTAAGGACCCGCAATCTTATCTTGATATATGTAATAATGTAATTGAAAAAAGTAAAGATATGCTTACTTCTATAGCTATGAGTGGATTAAATAATAGTCCAATTTTTCAGAGCACCATAATAACTAATAAATGTTTAATCAATGTGTTTACTGATATAAAGAGTGATATAAATAGTTATTTTTCAGATTAGAAAAAATAGAGTTTTATATATTATTGGACTTTTATAGGGATAATTCTAATTTTGATCAGCAGATAAATTAGATACAATATAAAATATTACAGTTCCACCCCTTAAATTTAAGGAGAATCACTTGTATTAAATATCATCATATCCACTTTTTTCTCTAACTTTTATATTACAATCACCTTCTATTTCTAAAGGTGCATTATGTTTAAGTGCTTCTGATACTCTTAATTATTCATCAGAAAATGCCTCCCATTCATTAATTAATTTTCCCCCTGATAAATTTTCTTACTTTCTTTGTCCTCATTTTTCAAAAAGAAAGTAAGAAAATCATTTACATTTTTGTTCATCTTCCATATCTTCATATTTTATAACTCATTGCTCTCTTCAATTACTTGTATTATATCCCAATCCACTCCACCTTCTAACTCATTCTCAATTTCTTCTATTAATTTAAATTCTTCTTGGTCTATACCTGCACCATATCCAAACACTTGAAAGTATCTTTCCTTATATTTTATATACCAGTAATATTTACTATAATATATGTTATCTTTAGTTTCTATTGATTCTAGTTTTTCAGTATTATTATTTTTCAAATTAATATTCTTTACTTAATGCTGGGGTTTTTGTAGCACCAATTCTCATTAAAAGGTAGTTTACTTAATTGCTCCATATCCTTTAATGTATATACCCAATCATCTTCAACCCAAAAAAAATCTTGTGGATTTAACTTCAAATACTCATATACAAACTTAAATACAATTTTCTCATTATCTATTACATTTTCGATAAATGCCACTTTACACAATTTATTTCCTTTTGCTACCCAATCAAATTCCTCATAATCTATATATTCTTTATCTATAGAACTTATGTAAAAATTTAAACATTGCCCTTGTTCTACTTCTTCATTTCCAAAATCATCAGAATCAAGATTAAATGCAATATCATCAAAAATCCCTAAATTTAAATAATTAAAACTACCATTTTGATGATTAAATCTACTCTCCCCACGTATATGGAGTTTGGCTTTAGAGATAGCTTCCTTGATATCATTCACCATATTTTCAACTATATATTCATCTTTTTTCTTTAATATACATCCTGATGTTGCCATCTATTCTAACACTCCTTTTAACTCTTCTAAACTGTTAACTATTGTTATCCCTGTTTCTTTTATCTCATCTATCATTTTAGCAGTATATTTATTACTCATATCTATCTTTTCATCTATATATAATATAATTTTTTTCCCATCATAGTTAAGATAATTTAGAATTATTAACATTTGTGTATTTATCAATTTGCTCCATATGAATAGCCTTAGTAGATTTTTTTACCTCTATAATATATTCACTAGTTCCAATATCAATATCTCCTGCAGTTTTGTTAGTAATCATATTTTTAACCTGTTGTCCAAATGCATTTACTTTCGATGATGTTTCTCAACCTAAGAATTTCACTCCTCTATTTATAGCATTAATAACATCTTTGTCCTTTAATAATTCTTTTATCTTAAATTTATTAACACTATTTATTATCAACCTTATACTCCATATTCTCTATAGCCTTTCGAACTACTTCATGTAATTGGTCATACTGCCATTCTATATCTCCTATGGCTAAATGAAGTTTTATAAATTCACTTAATAAATCTTCACTATTCTCATTATTTAATCTATCTATATTTTCTAATATTGCTTTTAATTTGTTTATTATATCAGGTATTTTTTCTATGTAAAATTAAAACTCCAACAGATACCAACATCCATTGAAGTTTTAATATAAGATTTATTTACTGTATGAATTTAAAGATTGTCTCTTATATAACTTAAAATCCATATAATTTTATCATCATTTTTTATATTTCTCATACCATACTTCCTTATAAAACATCTAACAAATTCTATATTGTTTACAGATAACAGTAATTTAATTTCTTCTTTTAACTCTTTAATATATTCTTCATTTTCAATTTCCTTATATTCCTTAATAAGAGTATCTAATTCTGAATAATCAGCACTTACATTGAGATAACATTCAAGAAAATATCTAAACTTATTTAATTGTTTTTCATCAATCATTTTAATCCTCCATCTTATCTTATTTTATGGCAAAGAAAATGATGTTAATACCCTAAATCCTAATTCTGATGAGTTGTCTCTTATTAAAACTACTCTTGATTTATTTAAATTATACATAACTTGTTTCTTATCTTCCAATACACCTTTTCCTATGCTATAGTCATGTTCAACATCAAAATTTTTTTCCCCCCACTTTCTTCATTTAACCATTTTGAAATTTTATCTGCATTCTTTCTTAAATTTTCTTGTACTGCTTTTATTGCATTGATTTTATTTGTATAACAAGTTGCAGCCTCAACATCTTCCTTTATAGCTCTTTTTATTAAATCTTCATTAGATTTAGACACATATCTCTCTAATGTATGACCACCTTTACTTTCCATTATATCAAGAACATCATCACCTACATTATGTATTGTCTTAGGATTAATTACTATCTTAACAGGACATCCATCATTATGAACTAAAAGTCCTATCTCTGAAACATAATATGTATTATATCCTTCAACACTTAAATTATATATTCTTTCTGTTTCTTCTAGCAACGCTTCTTTTATAGAAATAACTTTTCTAACTTGTCCATCAGAAGATATTATTTCATCTCCTGGTTTTAACTCTCTAGCTATTATCCATATACTTTCAGATGTATAGAATAAATGTCCTGGAGTAGTTATTATTTCTTTTCCTTCAACATTAAGCTTAACAAATTCATTAGTATTTCTTATATGAACTTGTAAAACTTCCTTATACTTCTTATTTCCTGTTTTTACATCAGTTGCATAAACAAAATCTCCTACTTGAATTTCATCAATCCTTCTTAATCATTTTTCTGTTAATACAAGAGTTTCTCCTACAAAACAACCATCTTTACAATATTGTATTGCAGATTTTGATACTCCATTAGCTTCAAGTGTTTCTTTTGTTATTGTTGTTTCAGAGCCTTTATTTATAAAGCGTATGGAATCCCCTTCATCAACTGTTTCTTCAACTATATTAAATATATCATCATATTTTGTTTTTAATTTGCTAACTATAATCAATCAAGTATTTTACTATTTCAATAAGCAAAAAGACTAATGCGTTTATACATTAATCTCTCTTTTAGTTTATATTTTATTCTTTTAGTTTATAAAATTAATCCTCTTCAGGATAAATCATATTTAAAAACTCTTCAAAAGAATCAGCAACACGATAGAAATTTTCATCTAACAATTCATACAAAGACCTTTTCTCTAAGTCTTCCTCTGCAATATCTTCAGTATAAGCCTCCTCATGGTCTAAAAATGAAATTGATGGCTCATTTTCATTTTTTCTATAATCAAAAAAAGAATATATCTCCTCCTCCATTTGTTGCAAAAGGAAAAATTTTATTTGATTCAGGTAAACATTCCTCAAAACAATCATATGTTGTAAAAATATCTGTTTCTTCTACATAATCCTCATCTGTATACTCAAGAAACGCCATGGATGTACTTTCTACCACCCCATTTAGGAATATCTATAACTCCTTGTACCCACTTACTATCTTCATTCATAACATCAGGTTGTCCCCCATTATGTTTTGCTTTTTCTAATTTAGGACTTTTTAACACAAGACTAGCTATGGTTTCCCATAGCTAGTTTAATTTAAATTATAACTTGTATAACATCATTTCCTATATAAAACTATGTATATCCCCATTACTAATTGTAATTGGTATTCCATACTTATTAGGATTTAAACGATTATCAAAATGTCCTATACGTGTATTAAAAATATGTTCTCTTCCTTTAGATACATATTCAGTTCCTGAAATAATTGATTTAATACCTAGCGCAGAAATAGATTTATCTAGTATTTCTAATATTGGTAAGTTTTCATTAGAATTTCTTCTTCCTTATTCACATTTATTTCCTAACTATACAAATTATCATGTATCATTCAAAAGTAAATAATGCCCTTCTCCTAGATTGTCTATATTTATTACACTTCAAATTTTAACATCATTCTATTATTTGCCCTATATCATTCAATCCAGACTTAAACTGAAATTTCACCTCAAATATAAAAAATACTGTTACTCTCTAAATAACTCTTCATCACATCTCTCTTGTTATAATAGCTGCATGATTATCTTCTATATAATAACTATCAAGTTTCCTTTTATTTCTTTTGAATGATTTTTTCAAATGATCTGATGTATAATACTTGTGAAATATAGCATCTCCTTTGTATTTCTCATTTTTTTAAAACTCCAAGAATTGTAGAATCATGCCACCTTGCTCCTGCAACTGTAGGAATACCTTCTTCATTAAGTCCTTTTGCAATGATAAAAGTTCCTTTGCTACTTAGGTATTCTTCAGAAATTCTTTTTACAATCTTAGCTGCTTCAAGATTTATAACTAAATCTCCGAATTCATTCTTGTCATATCCTAAAAACCTTGTTGTGTTAATTATCAATTCACCTTATTCAAACTTCTTTTTAACTCTCCATTTAAGATTGTCACTTGCATTTTTACTTTCTTCTTGTGCAAAAGAAGCAAGGACAGTAAGCATCAACTCACTGTCCCCTGATAATATATTTATATTTTCTTTTTTCAAACCTATAAAACCATGTGTTTTCCTAACAAAACGCTCCAAGCCCTCATTTTACCAGCATATTCTGAGAATATAAGAATATTACCATATATATGGTAAAGAATATTCCCATATATATTCTGAAGAATATTTGACTATTTTTGTCTAGTATAAAAAAAGTCTTGCAATTCCCCCATCTATTTTAAAAAAAGTCTTTCAGAAAAATCCCCATAAAAACACAGTAATAAATAACCTTTACGAGGCAAAGGTTTTTTCAAATTTAAAAAACAGTCGTGCAGAAATCTATTGGTTTCTTTATAGAATTTCTATTAGAAATACCATCTGATAACCCATTTATGGGTACCTCAAGCAGCAAAGCTACTACCGGTTGTAAGCCCCTAGGGGGCTTTGGTTTGGAGTCTTTTTGATTTTCTTTTAGGAGTTCTTTGGGCGCTGAAAAAGGAGCTCTTTCTGGAGCTCCTACCCTATATCATTAGATTTATTTTAGTTCTATTTTGGTTTCTTTTTCGTTATTTCCTGCAGAACCTTTTTTCAAAAAGAAGAGGTTTATTTATATTTGAATAGATTTATTTAGTTACTACATAGTTATAAATATTTATCTTGTTAATGGATTAATATTATTTATATATTACTTTCCATATCCTTAAGTAAATAATTGCAAACCTCAATGTAAATTCCTTGCCTCTTTAAAGCCAATAATAAATATCTTGCTTCAAATTCTTTTGATATATATTTTCTTATAAAATCATTATACTCATTAAAAGATGGCTCTTTATTAATAAATAAATCATTTAAAGGCTCAATGCCCTCACAAAGTTCTTTTATTTCACTTGATACTTCATTTTCTAAAATTCTATCTTTCAATACACCTAAACTTTTCAAGATTACATTAGTTTTTCGCTCTGAAATATTATGGTCTATTACAAAATTGTAAAACATGTATTTATCATCATCTGTTACACTACAAATCATTATCTGAAGTAATTTTATCTGGTATTTTAATAATTCATAATTTTCATCTCTATTCATTAAATCACCTCGAAATTATTATTAAATAACATAAATATTTTACAATAGATTAAGCTCTCATACAATAAATGTATAAAATAGTTTTATATTCATTTGTATTATTTAGGACTTTCTTTCTATATAAACTTCATATTTTGTCCAAAAATACCAAAAGAGGGAATCCCCTCCTTATACTTATCATTCGTTATCTTTAAGCTGTTTTTCTTCTGTTTTCTATGTAATTAATTATATCCGTCCAACCTTGCTCCAATGCAGTTTCATATAACCCTTTACTGTAACCACAACCACTACAATAGAAATATAATGAATCCTTAAAGAATACAGCAGAAGGATTAGTATCCTTATGTGAGCTATTTAAACAACTCATTAATAACTTACTTCCTGTATCTGCAACAACTAAATGGCTTATATGGTTATATACCATACTTTCTAATTCATCTTTGCAGTTAGTTAAATCAAAAAACTTACCTATTTTCTTTTCTTGTGGGGGTAGTCTTAAAAGCTTAAGTCCAGTTATTAGTTGAGGCTGAGTATAAACAAGTTCTGGATTACATTTAATTAGTTTAACTTGTATAGGTTCTTTCTTGTTATGATAAAACCCAGGTAATCTCATACAGGTTGACTCATTTTTCTTTTGCATATCTCCACCAAAAGTATAAGCTAATCTTTGTTGTATTTCTCTAAACTTCTTTACTTCCCCATCTTTAATTAAAAAATAAACATGATAGCTCTTTCTAGTTTTAGCTATAATACTAGGTTCTAGAGGTAGTTTTTGAATCAAAGCCCATTGTTCTTCCATAGATTTATCATCTATTTAAAAGAAATGTGCATGAACCTTTTCTACATCTGAATCCTTATGAGCTCCATTAATAGCTAAATGAACACCATGTCTACAATATTTATTTTTAAACCATAGTAATCTTCCCCATTTTTCCATATCATTTAAAGTTACTTCAAGTTTTACAAAGGAACATCTTTTACATATTGGTCTATCTTTTAGATATAGTAACATATCTGTTTCTTCATGAAACTTACCACAAATATTACATCTTACTTTATTCCCCCTTTTTTCAACGCTTTTTAAATCACTTTTAATATCTGGAAAACTTCTTAAAGCTATCTTATCAAAACCAAATGCCTCCATAAATCTTATAGTATCTTTATTAAAAATTGTACCCAAAATACCCTCTCCTTTTTATCTTTAAGTTTTTATACTTGTATATAGTTAATGTTTGTATTAAAAATCAAGTATTTTTGTATAATTTCTTAAAGAAAAAAAGGAAAAGTCCAAATGGACTTTAACTAACTACTTAATTACTTTTTTGGAAACCTTTTATTTATTATATTAGAGACTATTCCTATGATACTTCCTAAAATAAAAGCTAACCATCCACTAGAAAATTCAATGTTAGTTTTACTTCTAATTATTGATAATACTACTACACAAATAATTCCTACTACTATACTTACTCCTATTGATTGTAATGTTTCTTTTAAATTCATAAATATCTCCTTCTTTTATCTTTAAATTATGATTTTATATATTCCAGATACCTTTTAGTAATCAAGTATTTTAATATTTTTAGCAATAAAAAAAGACTAATGTCACACATTAATCTCTCTTTTAATTTATATTTTATTCTTTTATTTTACTCTACTGATTCAAAATCGAATACTTCTGTAAATTTAAATCCTTCTAAATTATTATCTTCTATGACTTTTTTAAATTCATCATTAACAAAAGTATCTACAGTTACCTTCACCCCATCTAAATATATTTTAAATATTGGAAACTCTTTAGCATTTTCTTTTAAAACGTATTTATAAACATCAACAATATACTTTCCCATTATAATTTTTAAATCAGATTTATCTAAATCCACACAATCAACTGTGTTTAATATATTATCTATATAAAAATTTTTATCCTCATATATCATAGGTAATAATTGAATATATTCTCCGAAATTTTCATTAATAATTTCTTTAGCTCTTTCACTAAATAAAAAATTACTTCCATTTGTCCAACTATGTGAACAATCACCTATAGGTTTATCTGCATCATTCTTTATTAACTCTAATCCCTCCCATTCATTAATTAAGTTACCTCTTGATAATTTTTCTTCTATAAAATTTTCTTTGTCCTCATCTTTCAAAAAGAAAGTAAGAAAATCATTTACATTTTTGTTCATTTTCCATATCTTCATATTATAAAATTACTCTTTATCAGGATAAATCATATCCAAAAATTCTTCAAAAGAATCAGCGACACGATAGAAATTTTCATCTAACAATTCATACAAAGACCTTTTCTTTAAATCTTCCTCTGCAAAATCTTCTTCGGTATAAGCATCCCCATGGTCTAAAAATAAAATTGCTGGTTCTTTTTCATCTTTTCTATAATCTAAAAGCAATAAATTTCCTCCCCCATCTTCAGCAAACGGAAATATTTTATCTGGTTCTGGAAAACAATCTTTGTAGATATCATACATAAATTTAATCATAGGCTCTTTTGTTTTTTCACCTTCCATAAAACTTATAAATATAAACGATATTGTTTCCCAGCCTGGAATATCAATAAGACCAGTTTGCCATTCTTCATTTACATCTTTTACTTTAGGTCTGCTACTATCATTTGCCATTACAATATCTACATATTCCTTTGGAAATTTTATACTCCATTGTGATTCTATTTCTATTATCACTTTTTCCTCTATTTTATCACCAATACGCCATTTAATTTCTCTTACCATAAATCAAAACTCTTTGGCTTATACACAAACTCGCCTTCTTTATTAACATAACCCCATTCACCATTATATGTTACCAAACCAAGTCCATTTTTAAAATTACCTGCTGTATGAAAAACATGTTTTAATACAACTTTCCCATTTGTATTAATGTACCCCAATCCCTTTCCATATTCTGTTGCTGCTAACCCCTCACTAAAATTATCTACTCTTATATATTTAATTTTAGTAACAGCTTCTCCTTTTTTATTTATGAATCCCCATCTACCCCCAAGCTTTAAAGTAATTGCTGCAAGTCCATCCGTAAACATAAATGCATTACAATATTGTGGCTCTATAACAAATTCTCCTGATTTATCAATATAACCATATTTATCTCCATCCATTGATGCTATAGCTAGCCCTTCTGAAAAAGTACCAACACTATTAAACTTAAAATCAATTTTTACATTTCCATTTATATCAATAAATCCTTCTTTATCACCTAATCGTACATCTGCTAATCCTTCTGAAAAATCACCTATACCATCATAAATAGGCTCAATTACAAAATTACCACACTTATCAATTACTCCCCATTTTTCTTTCACTTCAACAATTGATAAACCATTATCATCAAAGTTTTTTATAACCCAATCAATTTCTGGTTGAATTTCTACTTCCCCATTTTTATTTATAAATCCAGTTTTTCCATCCTTCCTAAAAAAAGCATAACCATTATTGAAACTTGAAATTCCTTCAAAATCAACTGTAAACAATTCTTCATTTTTTTCATTTATAAATTTCTTTTTCCCATCTATTGTTGTAACTAGAGCGACATCATCACTAAAATCATAAGCATCTTCATATATTGGTTCAATCACTATTTCTCCAGTACAATCTATATACCCATAAAATTCTCCTACCTTTAACCTATATAACTCTTTTTCCATTTATTATCACCTTTCTTCTAATAAATTAATTCCAAACCTTACCAGGATGGTTTTCAGAAATATACCAATCGCTTGGCCAACGTTTAGTATTAGTTGATAATGGATTGTATGTTACATCAATGTTTTTTCTAGGAATCATAACTCTAACATAACCATTGACCAAAGTTGCCTAATCCATTCCTTTTCAGTATCACCTAATTCAACTTGCATTACTTTTTCTAATTTAGGCCCTTCTAACGTAAGACTAGCTATGGTTTCCCATAGCTAGTTTAATTTAAATTATCACTTGTATAACATCATTTCCTGTATAAAACTTTTTATCATCATCCTTAATAACTGTTGTATTATTAAAAGTTACATTTTTATCTAATGATACTTCTGAGAAATCTGTATTATTATTAAATATACAATTTTCAAATATAACATTTTCCATTTTTGCTTCGCTAAAACTTGTATCACTTAAATCACAGTTTATAAATTTCACATTGTTTAATTCTGCTGCCATTATCTCACACTTGATTAATTTCCCACCTATGATATTGACATCCACAAATTCAGCCTCTAAAAATGTTGTACGGAAAGCATCTATTTTTCTAATATTACATTGTTCAAATCTACAATTATCCCAGTGAGCTTTACGTAATATATTCTCTTCTAATATGCATTTTTCAAAAATACTTCCTCCAAAAAATGAACCACTTAGATATACTCTAGTGAAATCGCATTGTTTGAATATAACTCCTACAAAAGTACTATTATTTAAATCATATTCTGTAAAATTAATTAAAACAAATGTCCTGGAGTAGTTATTATTTCTTCTCCTCACTTGTATTCTTAAGAATCTTTCCTTGAAAATAATTACTTATATATTATGTGAGTATCATTAGTACTGTATTCCTCTAATATATTTTTGAGAATATTTGAATCCTCAGGCATTATTTTAACTAGATGACTCCATCCATCAAAAATTATTTTTTCAGGTAATTCAGTTTCTCTTAGAAAATCTCTTAATGCATTCCAATTCATTCCATAATATTGTGAAAATTCAAATTTATCTTTTATTTTTTCATGCAACTCTTTTAAAGAACTTATGTTAATACATTTAAATTCAACTTGCTTTTTTCTACCATATCTTTCTTTTAATAATTTTATAATTGGATTTTTTATTTCATTGTCATCAATAATTTTTTCAATATAACAATCATTAATATTATTAAATTCATTGGCATAATTACACTCTAAATACTTTTCTAATTTAGTTTTTAAATTAATTACTTCGCTCTTATTATTATAATCAGTTGATATAATTTCATAATATAAACTATCATCAAATGATTCACTTACTTCCTGTTCATTTTGATATACCCATTGTTCAAATATATTGTTGGTTAAATAATCTTTTGCATATAAACTTAAAATATCTATTACTGTCATAGTATTACCTCCTAAATATTTAACATAATGTAACAGAATAAATCTCTACATTGAATTTTTCTATCTATATGTGCCAATTTTAAACACTGTTTGATAATGGTCATATGTTCCATATATTAATCCATCACTTGAATATAAGATTCTATATCCAGGATTATTATTTCTTCCCCTAGTATAATCAATTCCCACATCAGCCTCATACCAAACTCTACCTTGTTCATTTGGTAATATATTAGTATCGTTTTTAAAAATATCCCCTCCATATTTTTTCCCAGGTGCATAATTATTTAATGCCTTACCTCTTTTCCACCCTGCATTCAGTGCTTCTTGCTCAGTTATATATTCACTAGGTAATTTGCCAGTTGTTTTTAGTTTTTCAATCACATCTTTACCTAATTCCATTACTCTATATTGCTCTTTAAGTTTTGCATAATTAACTACATTATGTGTTTCATCAAGTATTTTAGGGTTATCTATCCCTTCAATAGGAGGGCATCCATCATTATGTACTAAAAGTCCCATCGCTGAAACATAATATGTACTATAACCCTCAACACTTAAATTATATATTCTTTCTGTTTGTTCTAGCAACACTTCTTTTACAGAAATAACTTTTTTAGCTTGTCCATCAGAAGATAATATCTCATCTCCTGATTTTAGCTCTCCTGCTATTATCCACATACCTTCATATGTATAAAATAAATGTCCTGGAGTTGTTGTTATTTCTTCTCCTTCAACATTAAGCTTAACAAATTGATTAGTATTTCTTATATGAACTTGTAAAACTTCTTTATATTTCTTATTACCTGTTTTTACATCAGTTGCATAAACAAAATCTCCTACTTCAATTTCATCAATTCTTCTTAATCCACTTTCTGTTAATACAAGGGTTTCTCCTACAAAACAACCATCTTTACAATATTGTATTGCAGATTTTGATACTCCATTAGCTTCAAGGGTTTCTTTTGTTATTGTTGTTTCAGAGCCTTTATTTATAAAGCGTATGGAATCTCCTTCATCAACTGTTTCTTCAACTATACTAAATATATCATCATATTTTGTTTTTAATTTATTTATAATACCTGAAGCTTGCTCAAGTGCCTTCTCAAGATTGGTAATATTCGATACCTTTACCTTAATACCTTTACCAATCTTAAAAAGGAAGTAATCCCCAATAGCACCACCAACAACATATGATATCCCTTTTTCATCTAAATCATCAGATGTCTGCTGTGCTATTCCTTCAACTATCAAATATGGGTCCTTAATTAACTCTTTAATAGTTTGATTACCTTGCATAAATGAGTTTATATATGCCTTGTCTTCTTCTGATAGTTTAGTTCCATTAAGTTCTGATATAGCTAATGCGAATCCTCCTACTCCATAATTAAAAGCTCCTCCAATAAATTCACCTAATCCTTTACCCCTATTAAAAAGAGCTTCAGCCAACATCTTAGATTCTTTCTTTTCAAAGTTCCTTTCATTTTGTTTAGACTCTTCCTTACTTGTATACTTATTGTATATTGGATTAGTTCTACTAGCGTAATCATCATCAAGATTTCTAAATGGAGCTATATATTTATTAAAATCCTGTTCCATAAACTCAATTTGAGTCCTCATTGATTTTGTATATTGTCCTATTACATCCTTTATATCATCTATCTTTCTAACATTTTCTTGCTGATTCTGTTCATCTTCTTTGCTATGTGTGCTTGACCCACTTGTTCCTCCCCATTGATATTGAACTTTCATGTCTGTGTATGGAGTTATGTAGCTTTCTGTATAAACATTTATAGTAGAAGATTCTCTCCTCTTACTATCTATCTCATCAATCACATCTTTTATATCTTGAAGATTCCACCAAATATCATCTCCATCAACTTGTACTAAATCTGTTTCCTTAATTGGTCTTATAAGAGTTTTCATGTCATTATAATACCCTCCAAAAAGGTTGTATAAATCCTCTAACTCCTCTTTGCAGGAATTGATTTTCTTTTGTAAACTTTCATATCTCCCTATTAATGCAGTTATAGATTCTCCTTTATTTTCATTTTCTAAAATAACTTTAATACCATTTAAAGAATTTTCCATAATTCCTATAGCTGCTTTATATTGATATATCTGATTAGTTATTTCATATATCAACGAGTAATTTATTCTAATGTCCCTTTTCAAATATAATCCTCCTTAGTTAAAGTTATATGACCTCATTTCAGCTATTAAATCATCACAATTTGTTGTAATTGCTTCAATTCTTTCTTCATACACCTCCCTAATATCTGCATTTTTTAAATCCATGTCCTCAAAATGTTTTAATATCTTTTCTTTTTGTTCTTCTATATCTCTTATCCATCCAGAAATTAATGTTTCTGCATCTTCCTTTTTTATCTTTCTTGTCATAATTCAATTTACCTACTTTCCTAAAGTTTGTTGCTTTGCTAGATTATTATCTGTTGTCTCAAAGGTATCCACTAACTTTATTGCATCATCATGAAACTCTTTAATTTCTTTTAATAGCTCTGGTGCTTTTGTATCTGTCATATTGCATAATATATATTTCATATTTTCTATAAAATCAGCATTTTGTCCGCCCTCTAGTTTCTCTAATGCTTTTTGGGTAAAATCCTTGGAGTATGGTTCAAATTGGGTTATTGCTATATCTAACATCTTTAAGTCAGTTCTTAATTTTTTTACTTTTACTTGTATTTCATCTTCCATATTTTATCTTTTGTTCACCCTCCATTTTTAAATTTTCTAATTTTAAGTAGCACAATAAGAGCAACCTAAAAAAGTTACCCTAATTACTTCATTAATTAAATTTTCTCTTATTTGTCCATTTTTTACATTAAGCAATCCATCCATCTTATATCTCCATTTAATATAAAATTTTTTCTATCGTTTGCTTAATGTATTTATTGTTTCCACACATATAATTGTACATTGATTATTTTAACTTGTAAATGACAAAAAGCCCCCTTAAAAATGGGTTTTATAACTAATATTATTATCAAATCAAACTTTTATTAAGTTCTTAAAAACAGAAACATGATATAATTTTATAAACGAAAGAGGAGTTGATATTAATGAATTTAAAGATTTGGCAAGCAGTAACAATAACTACATTAATTAATATTATATATGTATACTTAGCTTTTACTTATAACCTATCAGGTACTTTCACTTTTCCAATATTAATAATCTCAGGCTTACTTATTTATAATGGTGGTATTAATTCAATCAAAGTAATAAACTTGAAAACAAGATTAAAACTAATAGCTCTTATATTCTTATTATCTATGTTCCTTTATAACAAAGTCCTGAACCAACCCAACCCCCTCCAAACCCTCACCACCACTACCCTAACACCACCTTCCATTTCTTAACTTATAAAAAAGTTCTGAAGGTTTTTTAGCCTATTTTTAGCCACTTATCCACAGCTTTTTCTACTAAAAATAATAACAAAGTCCTGAATGACTTCTATTTTGGGTTTAACCTTACAAAACCCTTGATACTACTACCTTAAGCAGCTTTGCTGCTACCCTTTTTGGTACCTGCGGTGCTTTTTTTCGGTTTTATTTTGGTTTAGAAAAAGGAGCTCCTTAAGAGCTGCTACCTTACCCACTTTTCCCTAATAAAAAACTTCCCAAAACCATCCAATATCTTCTATCACCTTTCCATCCTACCCTTTTTTCTTTTTCCAATTTCATCTAAAAAAATATGGTTCTGATGCATAACCATCCGTCCAATTTATTGCGTTATTTCTCCTTCCGATTCTATCTTTTACCTTCTCTTTTCCATTATAAGTTCCATCATCTCACCACCTTTAAACCTTTTCATTTCAAGGCTTCGCTCCGATTTTCCCTTTCAAGTCTCAGGCTCTTTAATCTAATATTGAAGAGGGACAAAAATAAAAGCATAAATAGATACAGGCATAAATCCTGCAACTTTTTCATGCTTTATAATTGGAAATTTCATTTGATTTTTTGCTTGGGAATGTTTTTCGTTAATATTAAGAGCTACCTTACCTACCTACAACCGTTGATTTTACTGGGTTTTTACCGTATAAAAAAATGCCCTGTACCTAGGTTTTCACCTAAGCACAAGGCTATTTCTTTTATCCCAATACTTGTCCACTTGAAGAGGCGTATTTGGGGTTTTGTTCAGAACTTTGTTATTTCGTTCAGATGTTTGTTTTACAACGACACAAGATAAATCTAAAAAATTTTATGAAGAAAACTATATTCAATTAAAAGTTAATTTAAAGGATCAAATTAATATTGATGAAGGTGATGATATTAATTTGATTAATACCAGGGAAAATGGTTCTTATATACAACCAAGAGTATTGCAACATTGTTCATACATTATACATTATAAGTTAAACTATAAACATTTTGATTATCATAGTTTAAGACACACACATGCTACTATGCTATTAAATGCTGGAGCTAATATTAAAGCAGTCCAAGAGAGATTAGGACATAAAAAAGCAGATATCACACTTCAAATATATACACATGTTACAGAAGACATGAGGAAAGAAGCTCTAGAAATATTAAACAAAAAGAGCAACTAAAAAGTCACTCTTTGTTATCTGTCAACATGAGTTGTCAACGCATATAAAATACCGTTGACAAATCGTTGACATTTGATGTTTTTCTATACTTTTTTGTGTATAATTTATATTAATTTAAAATCAATATAAATCTCTGAAAGTGTTCCTTTATAACAAAGTACTGAACCAACCCAAACCCATCCAAACCCTCACCACCACTACCCTAACACCACCTTCCATTTCTTAACTGATAAAAAAGTTCTGAACGTTTTTTAGCCTATTTTTAGCCACTTATCCACAGCTTTTTCTACTAAAAATCATAATAAAGTCCTGAATGGAATTTCTTTTGGGTTTAACCTTACAAAACCCTTGATACTACTACCTTAAGCAGCTTTGCTGCTACCCTTTTTGGTACCTGCGGTGCTTTTTTTGGTTTTTATTTTGCTATAGAAAAAGGAGCTCCTTAAGAGCTACTACCTTACCCACTTTTTTCTAATAAAAAACTTCCCACAAACCATCCAACCTCTTCCATCAACTCTCCATCCTACCCTCTTTTCTTTTTCCAATTTCAGCTCAAAAATATGGTTCTGATGCATAACCAGCCGTCCAATTTATTGCATTATTTCTCCTGCTGATTCTATCTTTCACCTTCTCTTTTCCATTATAAGTTCCATCATCTCACCATCTTAAAACCTATTTATTTCAAGGCTTCGCTTCGGTTTTTCCTTTCAAGGCTCAGGCTCTTTAATCTAATATTGAAGAGGGACAAAAATAAAAGCATGAATAGATACAGGCATAAATCCTACAACTTTTTAATGCTTTATAATTGGAAATTTCATTTGATTTTTTGCTTGGGAATTTTGAATAATATCTAGGGATGTTTTTCGTTAATATACAGATATTACTACCTTAAGCAGCTTTGCTGCTACCTTTATTGGTACCTGCGGTGCTTTTTTTGGTTTTTATTTAGTATTACAAAAAGGAGCTACCTTACCTACCTACAACCGTTGGTTTTACTGGGTTTTTATCGTATAAAAAAATGCCCTGTACCTAGGTTTTTACCTAAGCACAAGGCTTTTTCTTTTATCCCAATACTTGTCCATTAATTGAACCGTATTGGTGTTTGGTTCAGAACTTTGTTTTTATGTTCTGAAGTTTGTTTTACAACAACAGAAAGCATTGAAATTGTTCCTTTATAACAAAGTCCTGAACCACCCCAACCCCATCCAAACCCTCACCACCACTACCCTAACACCACCTTCC